>CAJXCW010000234.1 GCA_913051705.1 uncultured bacterium | reverse complement strand
AACGAAGATCTGGACCTTACACCAGAGCAGCGTGAGGAATTCGACCGGATTTTCGAAGATCACCGAAGACAGACCATGGTCTTACGTCGAGATATCCAGCCGCAACAACAAACGCTCACAGATAGTCTCAGAGCGCGTATTGATCGGTTATTATCACCTGATCAGATGCGCAGGTTTCGGGCGTTCCGCCAGTCTTATCGCCAGGACCAATTCCGAGGCCCGCCCAGAGGAAGACCGGGAGGTCCACCAGGCCGTTTTGGTGAATAAATCACAGATCGGATCAATAAAATATCGAAACCGCCGGAAATATTCATGGGAATTCCCGGCGGTTTTTTTTCATGGATTTCGGTGAGAAAATGTTAAGCCATATACAAACCATATACAAATTGCTTGATTCGACCATTTGAAATCAATATACTTCTGGTAAAGGACTTTCATCGTATCATCAGAATCGGATTGTCCAGCGATGCGCACTCCCCGTAGCTTGCCGCGGGGAGTCTTTACTTTGATAGCGTTCAGGTTGTTTCTTATCCCTGATCTTATATCGTTTTACCTGGCGTAGATAGGTGGTCAAAGGAGGCCGGCCATGTTTGATGAAATTCTGGCTGAAGAATACCCCAAGCAAATCACCCTTGAAAATAGTGCAGAGGTAACCATCCGGTTACTGTCTTCAGGTGATACAGATGCCCTGTATCAGTTTTTTCAATCCATTTCCAGAGATGATCGGATGTTCTTACGGGATAATGTACGAGATAAATCCGTCATTGAAGGCTGGTGTCGGAATATGGATTTGGAGCATGTTATCCCTGTCCTCGCTCTGGTTGGCGATAAGATCGTCGCCGAAATCTCCCTGCACCTGGAAAGACATGGATGGAAGAGCCATATCGGCAAATTACGTCTCGTCGTCCATAAGGATTTCAGACGGCAGGGACTGGCGGTTGAAATGGTCAAAGAAGTCATTGAGATCGCTCTGCATACCGGATCGCTTGAGCAATTAAATGCGGAATGTATGGTCGATACCCAACAGGGTGCGATTCGCATGCTGGAACTATTAGGGTTTATACAACGCGCCATACTGCCGGGCCAGGTGAAGGATATAGAAGGCCGAACGCATGATCTGACCCTGTTATCTTATGAGTTAAGAGATCAGGAATTTCACGCTATAGACTAGGACAATTGGTGATGATCGCCTTCGGAGGGCAGCAGATGCTCTACGCCGCGTTCTCGACATATTTGAAGATTTGCCATCAAATATTGGTTGCCGCCAATAAACGGTAAAAAGTAATGTGCCCCTTCATACTCGCTGAAATCATACGATTTTTTTTCATCTTATCAATCACCAATCATTCATTCGATATTCCAGGCGCTGAAGCACCGGGCTAACTCACCAACTCACCAATTCACCAACTAAAAAAGGTCTATCTGCTGATCAAAATCCGGTGTAACCGCATCCAATCCCAGCAAGCGTTTCATCTGATAACCATTTTTCGGCGCATGACCCGAAAAATGGTTATTGAAAAAACCAAACCCCGTTTTTACATCCGGTAACACGCGATTTTTACTCCCAGCAAGGCCATGCTACTGAGGAAGGGCGTCAGAATATCATCCACATCCACCAACCCGCGATCGTGCGTAATCACTTTGGGTAATTTGGCTGTAAAACGAAAATCATCAGGGGTTTTACTATGCCAGGTGGTAACAACCTCCGGCCTGGGGATATGATAGAATGTACTGTCGATCTCCAGACTGTCAAAGACCTGGGCATAATACCCCAGATAGTCTTTCGAATCGGCATCATGCGGATAAAAGGATCCCAGCCAGTCCTTATACGTCCATCCCATCGTGCCGATGTAAATAGCCTGCTGACGATCAGACATGTACACTCCAGATTGGATGCAAGATGCAGGATACAAGATGCAGAATTGAAAAGGCTGGGAAGGTTATAGACCGATCTGGTCAAAATCGAACATTTCGAGGTTCTGCGTGACACTCTGGGTAAATCGGGCGGCATTAAGTCCATCAACCAGGCGGTGATCATAGGACATACTCATGAACATGGTGGAGCGAATGGCCATGGTTTCGTCTTCCATAACTTCCCACTTCTTTTTGACGGCGCCTGTGGCTATAATACCGACTTCCGGCTGATTGATAACGGGCGTCCCAAAGAGCGTACCCCACATACCCGGATTGGTCAGGGTGAATGTGCCCCCCTGTAATTCATCCGGCAAGAGACGGCGTTCATGAGCCCTTTTCGCCAGGTCGTAGGCCGCACGCGCAAGACCAACAAAATCCATGCCTTCGGCCTTGGAAATTACAGGTACGATGACCCCTTTTTCCAGACCTACCGCCATGCCGAAATTCACGTGTTTCCACATGATGATTTTATCGCCATCCAGAGAGGCATTCATAATCTGATGTGCCTTTAGAGCATCTACAATAGCCGAGATAAAAAAGGGCGTAAGGGTCAGTTTGAATCCTTCATTTTTCAGAAAGGCCTCTTTGACCTGTTCACGATGCCGGACGATTTTCGTCATATCCACTTCAGAAACCGAAGTGACATGCGGTGAGATGCGCTTACTGCGCACCATATGTTCTGCGATGGTCTTTCTGATGCCGTCCATAGTGACGATGTCTGCATCATCAGGACCATATGTCCTTGTAAACGCCTGGTCAAAAACGGGCGTGGTATCAACGGGGGATGACACGGCGGTGCCGGTCCGTTGTTTGAGGTGGGCAAGGAGATCTTTCTTCGTTACCCGACCGTTTCGTCCGCTGCCATGGATCGTATCCAACTCGAGGAGGTCAATATGTTCCTCGCGGGCGATACGCCGAACAAGGGGGGAGTAAAAGCGGCCTTGTGATGATCTGCCATTCGAAGATCTCTCGATATGCATCGGATCTTGGGCGGGTGGGGTGTCCTTCTCTGGAGGCCCCGCTTCGTCTGTCATCCTACCATCCGTTTCCCCGGTTGCGACGATGACCTCTTCACCTTCTGTGGTGATAATACCGAGGCGTTCGCCGACGTCTACCGTTGTCCCTTCTGTGACGAGGATTTCCGATAAGATCCCCCCTTCAATAGCAGGCACATCCGTATCAATTTTATCGGTGGTGATTTCCAGAACAGATTCATCGCGAGCGATGGGATCGCCCACCTCTTTCAACCAGCGGGCTACCGTCCCTTCTGTCACGCTTTCTCCCAATTTTGGCATCACGATGTCAAAATGCATATCGATACAACTCCGTACTCAAGATGATAGATCAAAAGGCTGCCAGATCGCGTAGCGCCTCTACGATCTTTTCTGTGTTCGGCAGGAAAAAGTTCTCCAGAGGGGGACTGAATGGAACCGGCGTGTCGATCGCAGCCACGCGCTTTATCGGGGCGTCCAGGTATTCAAAGGCTTCGTCGGCAATGATGGCAGCCATCTCACCACCTATCCCGCCGGTCAGCGTATCCTCATGGACGATCAGCAACCGGCTGGTCTTTTTTACCGATGTGAGAATCATTTCCCTGTCAAAAGGCAAAAGAGACCGCAAATCCAGGATTTCAACATCGACGCCATCTTTAGAAAGGATCTCGGCGGCCTCAAGCGATTTATGTACCATCTTACCGTAGGTAATGATCGTTACATCGGTCCCCTCTCGACGAAGCGCTGCTTCGCCAATCGGTACGATGTAATCCTCATCCGGTAAGACCTGACTTATCTTCTTATCGCGATAAAGCCCTTTATGCTCGAAATAAAGAACCGGGTTATTATCCCGTATAGCCGCTTTCAGAAGCCCTTTGGCATCATAGGGGGTTGAGGGGGTGACGATTTTAAGGCCCGGCACCCTGAAAAACCATGCTTCCGGGTTCTGGGAATGAAAGGGACCTTGGCTGCCGATGGCGCCGGATGGACATCGGATGACCATCGGCACTTTGGCGCCCCACCGATAATATGTTTTGGCGGCATTGTTGACCAACTGATTGAAACCGGTGGTGATAAAGTCTGCGAACTGCATCTCTGCGACAGGCCGCATCCCCATAATCGCAGCCCCCATGGCTGCGCCGATAATCGCCGCTTCGGCGAGCGGGGTGTCGATGACACGGTCTTCACCGAACTCATCCATGAGGCCCTCAGTAATCTTGAACGCCCCACCGTAAACTCCGATATCTTCACCCAGGCAAAAAACGCTTTCATCGCGGGCCATCTCCTCGCGGAGACCTGAGGAGATGGCTTCTAAATAGGTGGATTTCATATTCAACTCTCTAACATTTTCAATATTGTTTAGTCGGCATACACATCTTTAAGGGCATCTTCCGGTGCGGGTCTGGGGCTCTTCTCTGCGAACGAAACGGCATCATCCACCACACCGACAACTTCCGTTTTAATGGCCTCAATTTCTTCCGGGCTGAAATGTTGATCATCAACCAGCATATTCTCCGCTTTGACGACCGGATCGTTTTTCCACCCTTCCTCGAGGACCTCTTTCGGGACATAGGACGCAGGGTCGTGTTGGGCATGGCCCAGAAGTCGGGTACATCTGGCTTCGATCAGCGTGGGGCCGTCCCCATTTCTCGCACGGTCTACAGCTGCTTTGGTGGCTTTATATACTTCACGGACATCGGTGCCGTCAATCAATACCCCGGGGATCCCATATCCCGGCGCTCGATCAATGAGATTCTCACAGGCGTATTCCAACGCGGCCGGGGTGGAATACGCGAACTTGTTGTTTTCTATAATCAGCACCATAGGAAGTTTTCTGACCGCGGCGAAGTTCAGGCCTTCATGAAAATCCCCAATGCTGGTCCCGCCTTCGCCGATAAATGTCAGGGCAACGAGGTTTTCTTTCCGTATTTTAGCGGCCAGCGCCACACCGACGGCCACGGGGATATTGGAACCCAGGTGGCTGATCATACTGATAATTTTTTTATCCACACTACCACAATGCATGTTCCCGTCGCGCCCTCTGGTCGGTCCATTAGCCCGGCCCATATACTGGCACATCATATCACGGGGGGTATGACCACGAAGGAAATGGGTGCCGAGCACACGATGCATCGGCAACAGGACATCCTGCTCGGCGAGCGCATAACCGCTACCAGCGGCTATGGCTTCATGACCGGCGCCGGCATATGCGGCGCCGTCGAGTCTCCCCTGGCGGAAGAGACGATAAATCCGCTCTTCAAATTCTCGTTGAAGAAACATCGTGTAGAAGAGCGTTCGATAATCAGCCCGACGGAGGCCAAGATCATCCGGGTCCTGGCCACTAAGATCAGCCTCCGTTGTTGGTGGAGCGGTTTCAATACTCATATCGCCTCCTTGGAACGGACCCAATGGACGCTATCCGTATAGTTGCGAATATATCCGATTACGGTATTCGTTTCATGAGCTGCTGCAGGGTAATTTTTTCAAAGTCAATTTCAAACACGGAGGCCATATGCTTGATTAAATGATTGGAGACCTGATCCATATTTATCCGACTTTCCAGAATTTTTGATAAGGAGGTCACGGATTTGTCGAAGATGCCACAGGGTATAATATGATCATACATGCATAAATCAGGATCCACATTTAAAGAGAACCCGTGTCTGGTTACCCACCAGTTCATTTTAATACCCAGGGCCGCAATTTTTTCGTTTTGCACCCAGACCCCCGTCAGGCCGTCTATGCGTTCTGCCTGGATGCCATAGTCGGCCACGACCCGAATAATCACCTCTTCAAGATCCCGTAAATAGCGAAATACATCCTGATACCATTCAGTGAGATCGAAAATCGGATACCCAACCAATTGGCCGGGCCCGTGATAGGTGATATCACCCCCACGATCCGTCTCGTAGACAGGGATACCGCGGCGTGTTAATTCGTCCTCACTGACAAGAAGATGATCACGCGCTTTATACCGCCGGCCTATCGTGTAGAGAGGCGGATGCTCAAGGAGCATGAACACATGATCTATCAGTCCCGCACGTCGCGCCGTAAAGAGGCTTCGCTGAACCGTCAGTGATTCTTCATAATCCATTCTTCCGGGCTGCAAAATCCAGCAACGACGCACCAGGCGACCTCTTCAGTGATGACCGGCTTAAATCCGTGAAAAGAGTACCAAACCAACGGGTGGGTGTCAAGCTATTTCAACCGGGTGTGGATTGTATCATCTATGGACCTGCCTATATCCGCCGACTCTTCAGTCTTGCCGAGTGTACCGGGCTCAAATGCCTCATCGGCACAGACCAGGAATCTACCCTCGGTATTGCCGCACAGTTGAGTGTTGCAGTTACCGTGCCCGATCTCGATTTTTCAGGCATACGGGGCTCCCTCATCCTGTCATGGTTCTTGACAGGATGAGTTATAAATAGTTAGGTATACAGTCGGAAAAACTCGCATTTTCTCGTAAGTTATGGGCGCATTTTTTCACTTGTTATTTGTTATTCATCAATTTCTCAGCACTTAAGAAGTAGTAATACTGCTAAATCAAAAATGTTGCTTTACTGGAGGTTTTATGATTTCCTCTATTCGAAGTTGTGTTTTAATCACCATGATCCTGAATAGTTTAATCATCTTTGGGTGTAGTCAGGAAAACGATACCGAGAACAAATTTCTGGTAACGAATGCACAGGTAGTAGATGGAACGGGCACTTCACCACGTTTAACCTCAGTACGGATTGAAGGAGAGCGCATTACCGCTGTAGGAGATCTCTCGGCAGAACCTGATGAAACTGTCATAGATGGTACCGGGCTGGTTCTTGCCCCTGGTTTTATAGACACTCATAGTCATCATGATTTCAAATTGCTTGATATGCCGGAAGCATTGGGGGCTGTGAGTCAAGGTATCACAACAGTAGTGGTAGGTAAAGATGGAAGCTCCCAGTTTCCATTAAAAACCTTCTTCGATACCCTAAACACCAAACCAGTAGCGATTAACGTTGCCTCATATGTGGGACATAACACGCTCCGTCACCAGGTTATGCAAGAAGACCATAAGAGACCGGCTACCGATGCTGAGATCGATACCATGAAACAACTTCTTCGTCAGGAAATGGCATCCGGAGCTTTAGGTCTATCTTCAGGTTTAGAGTATGATCCAGGTATTTACTCCGAACCATCTGAAGTTCTTGCTTTAGCGCAAGAATCAGCCAATCTCGGCGGTCGATATTCCAGTCACATTCGTAGTGAAGATCGCCATTTCTGGGAGGCGATTGAGGAAATCATCCAATTAGGCCAGGCAACGGGTATGCCGGTACAAATATCTCATCTAAAATTGGCAATGAAAAGTTCTTTGGGGCAGACCAAGCGTCTTCTTGATCGTTTAAACCAGGCTCGTGATTCCGGGATTCAAGTCACCGCGGATGTGTATCCTTATATTTATTGGCAGGCGGGGATGACGGTTTTATTCCCTGAGAGGGATTTTACCAATCGGGCCACGGCCACTTTTGCCCTTGAAGAAATCGCCCTGCCGGACGGTATTATTCTCTCGCGGTTTGAGCCGAATCCAGATTATGTTGGAAAAACGATCACCGAGATTGCTGCCATGCGGGGCATGGATCCGATTACTACGTATATGGATCTTATTGCCGAAGTTCAGAGGATCCAACAAGCAACAGGAACATCGGTTGATGAGAGCATCATAGCCCGTAGTATGGATCCGGAGGACGTTGCTAAGCTTATGGCTTGGTCGCATACGAATATCTGTTCAGATGGTTCGTTGGCTGGAGGACATCCGCGTGGTTTCGGGACATTCACCAGAATCTTGAGACGTTATGTCCGAGAAGAGCAGCATCTTTCAATGGAAGATGCCGTTCATAAAATGTCGGGGTTGGCAGCGGAGCATATGGGAATATCGGATCGGGGTGTGATTCGCGTGGGGGCCTTTGCCGACCTGGTCCTGTTTGACGCCGAACGAGTCTCAGATCATGCCACTTTTGAAAATCCCCACCTTCCGTCTACAGGCATCGAGAAGGTGTGGGTAAACGGGACCCTTGTTTATACCGATGGTAAACCTACGGGTGATTATCCCGGTCAAGTTATTCATCGGGGTGTTACCCCATAATATAAAGCCGAGGTAGGCCCCCAAAGGTTGGTGTAAAGCAGTATAACCACTGCCAGGATCGGAACTGGCAGGTCGTCCCTCGTAAAAGTGGACACCTTAACCTAGCGCAAAGAGGTGTCGAATGCCCAGGACGACTCAACCGAGAAAGAGCTGGTCCTACACGAAGGATTTCAAAGTCAAAGCAGTAGAAATGAGCCTTCAAACAGGTATTCAGGTCAAACAAGTGGCCGAAGGTCTGGATATCCACCCTATTATGCTCTCCAGGCGGCGTAAGGAATACCGGGACGGCAAGCTACACGGCGACGATTAAAAGAGGTTAGGTGTGTACAGGAACAAGCCCATGCCTGGTCACACGACGGGAAATGGCTGGTATTCGACCGGGACGATCCCACAAATTCGGGTGAGCTGTATGTGTTGGCCGTCGATAGCCAGGAAGAGCCACAGGCTCTCGGGCTGAAACGTCCAAGGCGGTATTGGGGCGCGCCGAAATGGTCGCCGGCGCGGATCGAGGACCTGCCGCGGGAGCGGGTCGCCGCGATGCTGGCGCCGCTGGGCGAACACGAACTGACATTCGACCAACAGGCAGGGGAGGAACGGCCATGAAGATCGGTTTCGTCGGTCTCGGCAACATGGGCGCGCCGATGGCGGCCAATCTGGCGAAGGCCGGCCATGCGGTGAGCGGCTACGACGCGGCCGGCGTGACCGCCGAGGGCGTTACCCCCGCCGCAACGCTTGCCGAGGCCGTCACCGG
>CAJXCW010000233.1 GCA_913051705.1 uncultured bacterium | reverse complement strand
AAGCTTCTCGGAGAGCGAGGTGATTCTGTCATCTTTGCTACGACGTTTGTTGCGGTCATTGACCCTCTCACGGGCGTCATGCAGTGGGCGAATGCCGGGCATAATCCAGCGTTGATTCGCGCCGCAGGATCTGGTGACGTGACCCGACTTGAAGCCACACACTTGCCACTTGGGCTTGATCCAACCTGCGAATACAGCACACAGTCGCTGGAGATTTCCACGGGTGCGCTGATAACGCTCTATACCGATGGGCTCACCGAAGCCCGAAACGTCGCAGGCGTTGAGTTAGGCGAGGATGCGGTGAACGAATTGGCTGGGGCTGTGGAAGTTACGTCTGTTCGAGACGTCACACGTTCCATGATTGAAACTGTTCGCAGCTATATCCTACATCATTTCTTCACATACACCCAGAACGCCTCTATATCCCTAGAAGTCCGCTTAAAACTTACGGGAATGACAATCAATTAAACCTTTGGCGCGTACTATGATAGAGTATACTATATCTGCTACCGAACAAGTGAAATGCTGGACTGTACCTCGTCAAGATAAATCGAATTTCAATACATGCAGAAGGAGTATATCATGGCATCTAAAGAAGCCATCCGCGTCGGCGTCGTCGGTGTCGGCCGCGGCCGGTCGTTTATGCGTTCCGCTCAGGCTACGGGCATGGCGCTGGTGGCTATTTGCGATACGTGGGAGGAACGGCTGAAGGAGGTAGGGCAGGACCTTGGTGTCACAACATATACGGACTATGATGCCTTTCTCGATCATGACCTGGATGCGGTTGTATTGGCCAATTATTTTCATGAGCACGCCCCGTTTGCGGTAAAAGCGCTGACGGCTGGAAAACATGTGATGAGTGAGTGCGCCGCCTGTCATACCCTGGCCGAAGGGGTAGCGCTGACGCGTGCTGTGGAACGAAGTGGTAAGATCTACATGTTCGCAGAGAATTATCCGTATATGGCGTATAATCAGGAAATGCGACGCTTGTATCAGGCAGGTGAGGTCGGCGAATTCAAATACGGTGAGGGAGAATACGTACATCCTGATCCGGCCGATGTAAAGTTGGGCCGTAGCTGCGGCATTAACCACTGGCGCAACTGGATTCCTTCCACCTATTACTGCACGCATTCCATCGCCCCGGTGATGTATATCACGGATACCCGACCGGTCAAGGTCAACGGCTTCGTCGTGCCGTATGATTTCGATGATCCGTCGGAAACCATGACCGTTCGGCGCCACGACACCGCTGGCATCATCATCTGCCGGATGGATAACGGCGCAGTGCTGAAATCGCTTCACGGCCAGTTGCGCGGTCACGGCAATTACGTACGCATCCACGGCAACAGAGGCCTGATGGAAAACTGCCGGCATGGCGACAAACAGCGGCTGCGACTATGGCGGGAACCCTGGGACAAACCGAAAGGGACACCGGTCGAGACGGTCTATACCCCCGACTTTCCCGAACATCACGAGCGTGCCACACGAGCCGGTCACGGCGGTGGTGATTTTTTCACCACCTATCATTTCTCTGAGGCCATCCGCACCGGTGAACCGCCTTATCTCGATGTCTATCGCGGCGTCACCATGAGTATAACCGGCATCCTGGCCTGGCGCTCGGCGCTGGACGATTCCACCCCGCTGGATGTCCCTGATTTCCGGGACGAAGCCGTACGAAAACAATACGAGCACGACCACTGGTCACCCGACCCGACGCGTGAAGATAAGGACCGACCGGGAACCAGTATTGTAGGAGATATTGCACCAACGGAGGAAGCGCGGGTATTCGCAAAAGAGATTTGGGCCGGGAAGGGATATAATGGGGATTGACTGATTGACTGATGGCTGGTGTCCTGCGGACATACAGCGAGCGAAGCGGAGCGCATTTTAATAATGCCTCCAAGAGGCGCTCCTCAATTTCGATGACGCGAAGCGACATCCATCACCAAATCACCATTTCACTGTGTTCCCTGGTTAAGAAAGAAACCTTATGCCAACACTGGATTCTAATTTCGGCCTGATAGACTGGATTATCGTGGGTGTGTACATGCTGATCACGGTGGGGATTGGGCTGTATGTGAACCGGTATATCCGGGATATGAGTGACTATATGGTGGCGGGGCGATCGATCAAGTCGTATCTGGGAGTAGCGACGATGATTGGTAGTGAGCTGGGCCTGGTGACGGTCATGTATTCTGCTCAGAAGGGGTTTACCGGTGGGTTTGCGGCGTTTCACATTGCAGTGATTGCGGGGGTGGTGGCGTTTATCGTGGGGATCACGGGATTTATTGTTGTACCGCTGAGGGAGATGGGCGTGATGACGATCCCGGAGTTCTATGAGAAACGGTTCAGCCGGGGGGTCCGTATTATGGGCGGCCTGTTGCTGGCGTTGTCCGGTATTCTGAATATGGGGCTGTTCCTGAAGGCCGGGGCGCTGTTCGTTACCGGACTGACCGGCATGACGGATCCTGCCTCGGTCTCTATAGTGATGACAGTCATGCTGGCGCTTGTCCTGGTGTATACGATTATGGGGGGCATGGTGTCGGTGGTGATCACGGATTACCTGCAATTTGTGGTGCTGTCCTTCGGGATTATCCTGACCTGCGGCATCGCGATCTTTACATTAGGCTGGACACCCATTGTCGAGACGGTGATGACGATCCATGGCGAGGCGGGGTTCAACCCCATGCTGGACGACAGTGGTTTCGGGCCGTCGTATATCATGTGGATGATCTTTACCGCCGGCCTGGTTTCCTGTGCGGTATGGCAGACCTCGGTGATGCGGGCCTGCGCCGCCGAAAGTGTCGAGGTGGTTCGCAGGATGTATATGTGGTCGTCTATCGGTTTTCTTGTCCGGTTTATGGTGCCTCAGTTTCTCGGTATCTGTGCCCTGGTGTATCTGTTTCAGACCCCGGCGACACGCAGTCTGTTTTTTACGGAAGCCGGCGCACCAGTCGCCGACGCGACGTTGACACTCCGGGCGATGCCTATTTTTCTCAGCCAGATTCTACCTACCGGCCTCATCGGACTGATCGGCGCCGGTCTGCTGGCAGCATTCATGTCCACCCACGACAGCTATCTGCTCTGCTGGGCTTCCGTGTTGACGCACGATGTCGTTGCACCGGCCACGGGAGAGACGCTGTCTACCCGTCATCGCCTACTGTTGTCACGGGTGTTTATTCTGCTCATCGGGCTCTTTCTCCTGGTCTGGGGCCTGTGGTACGACCTCGGACAGGATTTATGGGACTATATGGCCATCAGCGGCGCCATCTATTTTACCGGCGCGTTTGCCCTGCTGCTGACCGGCCTCTACTGGAAACGCGCCAGTACGGTGGGCGCGTACCTGGCGCTTATCACAGGCATCGGCGCTTTGGCCGGTCTGGGGCCGGTGAACCGGGCGCTGGGTCTTCAGGCGTATACCGCCGCAGAAATCGGCCTGGCGACGACGGTGCTGTCGTTGGGATTGATGGTTGCCGGATCATTGCTGTTCCCGGATAAGAGGGGGGTACACGGATGATGTTCTGGAGCACACTCTGGACGGTTGTGTTCGTGGTCAGCATGCTCGTGTTTGCCGCCGTGGCGGTTATGGTCACTATCGGCGGTATCGGCGACATTCGGGCGTTGTTTCGGCGGATGGACGAGCGGCATGAAGAAAATGGTGATTGACTGATTGACTGATTTTTGTCTTTTCAATCACCCAATCACCAAAAAGCACAGCGAGCGAAGCGGAGCGCATTCTAATAATGCCTCGAAGAGGCGTTCCATACTTTCGATGACGCGTAGCGGCATCCACCACCCAATCACCATTTTCTTTTGCCTTCCTCTTCCCCCTGGTATATCGCATCATACCGACGTTTATGGTACGGCAGCGTCGTTCTGGCGATGGGCAGTCAGTTCGAACGACTGGCCCTCGGCTGGCTCGTCCTCGTTGAAACCGACTCCGTGTTTCTGACGGCCGCTGCCTTTGCCGTGCAGAAAGCACCCGGAATCCTCGCGGCGCCTATTGCCGGTGCGGTTAGTGACCGAATTTCTCGCGGGCGTATGCTGACGGCTACTGCCTTCTATAAAGCACTGATCATGGGGCTGCTGGCTTTGCTGGTCTTATGGGGTCCCGGACCGATCTGGATGGTGTTTGTCCTGATCGCGTTGAGCGGTGTGGGCATGTCGTTCGAATTGCCGGCCATGCAGGGACTCATTACGGACCTGACGCCCAAAGAAATGGCCATGAAAGCTGTAGCCATGCAATCCACCGGCAACAGGGCTGTAGGCGCGGTGGGCAGTCTGGCCGGCGGACTGATTATTGCGGCCCTGGGGATTCCTGCAGCCCTGTTTATCGGCATGGGGGTAAATTTGATCGGCGCCGCCATCATGGCCACCATGCCGGCGCTTGCGCACCGGCATACCACAACCCGTCTTTCCGCTCGTCGTCTCCTCACCGACGCGGTGAGCGGACTGACGACGCTTATGCGCATCCCCATCATTCGTACCCTCCTCATGATCGCCTTCATCGTCGAAATGTTTGCCTTCGCCTATACGGCGGTCCTGCCCTCGCTGGCGCGTGATGTTCTCCATGTCGGCGTGGATGGCCTCGGCACGCTCAATATGATGGCCAGCTTCGGTGCGCTGATCGGCGTCGCAGCCCTCACCACCTGGTCGTCCTCTGTTCGAAACGGATTGATGCTGATTATCGTGACGATCGGCTTCGGCCTGGCGTTGATGATATTTGCCTCCTCAGATGTGTTCTGGCTCTCTCTTCCACTCATCATGCTGGTCGGCGCCATGGCGGCGGTATCCGATGCGCTGCAGTGGACCATGCTCCAGCAGCATGTGCCGGACGATATGCGGGGACGCGCCATCGGCGGATGGGTATTTGTCGTGGGTTTCGGCTGGATGGGTCAGGTTGCGTTGGGGGCGGCTGCCGAAGCGTTCGGCGTCCCGTGGGCGCTGGGTGGTGCAGGTGTGCTGGTGTTGGTAACGGGGCTGGCGGCGTTGGGGTTCGCGGGGAAATTAAGAGCGGAGTGAGGGATGGGAATGGTGAATGGTGATTGGTGATTGAAGGGAATAGGAAAATACAGGGATAGATTCAGGGCTGCCTGTACATTAATTCAGCGATGGCTGGATATTGGGATGGCAGATTTCTTTGAAAGGGCATTGGCGGCAAATGGATTGGTCGGTGGTCATGGGAAACTATTCCATTGAGGCGGTGTTGGTGGGAATATCATCAAGTGGATGCTCTCGTTGATGAATGTTTTGGCTCATGATTCTTAAATAGACATTATATAACCTGTTCCTGTTCGTTTCGATCTGCCAGCGTTCACGGGTCGGTTACTGGAGTTAAACCGCTTGTGCCAGGAGATTTTGTGATGCACGACGGGCGGATTCGGCGCGGCGCAGGCCGGTTATCTCGCAAAACGGTATGGCGCTTCCACGGAAGCAGTTTGTCTCCATATGATTGATTCTGATGTGCAGCCCTGCGTGGTCGCCCTGTTCACCCTACCAGGCCGCTCGACGCGGAGGCAACGGATCCACGGTCCCCGCCATGCGGTGGCATAACCGCGTCAGCATATCCACCTTGATAGATAGCCCCCTGTCGTCGTCCCACAGGTTATGCGTCTCTGAAGGATCTGATTCCAGATCGTACAGTTCGCCCCGGTCCGTCGTATGATCCACGGTGATCTTGTAACGATCCGTCCGGGTCATGGTCGTTTGCGCCGTGGGGTTCTGATGCCAGGGCATGGCGTTATAGTATTCGCAGTAAACGTCATCCCGGTGATGATTGATATCGGTTTCACCACATAACAAAGGCCACAGAGACCGACCCTGCATACCGGGATGGTGCGGCACATCGGCGGCATCAAGCAATGTCTGCGCCAGATCAGTCAGCTCAATCAGCGCCTCACTGTGCTGCGGTCTGATCCTACCGGGTTGAGCGATAATCATCGGTACGCGGATGGCCGGTTCGTAGAAGTATGGTCCTTTGAGGTAGATGCCGTGATCACCCAGCATCTCGCCGTGGTCCGACATGAAGATGACGAGCGTATTTTTCAACTGATTCGATGTCCGCAACGCCTTAAACATGCGGCCCACCTGCACATCAATCAGATCACACATAGCAAAATAGGAGGCCTTAACCAGCCGGTGCTCACGGTCTGTCATCTCGGGAAACGGCAGACCGGCCTGATGGCCGTAGGCGCCGGCATGGTCGTATGCCTGAAACCAGGGTTTGTTATCCAGTTCACCTTCCACATAGTCGGGCAGTGGCAGGTCGTCGAGATGGTCCATATACCGAGCCAGGTAGGCTTCCGGGGCGTCGAACGCATGATGCGGGTCGAACATATTCACGGAAAACAGCCACGGCGCATCACCCTGCCCCTGTTTTTCCATAAACTCAATCGCCCGATCCGCACACCAGGTCGTCTGATGCCATGCTTCCGGCGGTCCGATCTGCACCCAACGGCTTTCAGGATGCGGTTGGGCTTCATAGGTTTGCCCATGGTCTTTCAACCAATTATAGTACGCATTGGTCGGCCACCCCGGATGCGTGTCGTGCGACCAGTGAAAGACCTCATAGCCATCGTCAATACGGGGCTCCATCTCCGGCGTTACCGATGGGTTGCAGGCGGACAGATGCAGCTTGCCGGCTAACCCGCAGACATAACCGGCATCGGCCAGTAATCTGGTAACGAGCACCTCATCATCCGAAATGTCCTGCCCATTCTGACGGCAGCGCGTGGTCCGCGGATAGCGCCCCGTCAGAAAACTCGCCCGGCTGGGCGTACACACCGGACTCTGAGAAAAGCACCGTTCGAACAGCACCCCCTCCGACGCCAGCCGGTCGATATGCGGCGTATGCACATACGGATTCCCGTAACACCCCAGCGTATCCCACCGCTGCTGATCTGTGCAGATCCATAAGATGTTCGGGCGGGAAATATCAGACATAGAAAATCCTCTGGTAAAGTTCCGAGTTCCAAGTTCTGAGTTCCGAGTAAATCTTTATATCAATCACCAATCACCAAACCACGAAGTGCTCGCATCGTGTACGCAGGACACATGCCATCACCATTTTACTTCACCCACGGCGTCCGAAGAGAAGCGCCGTCGAATTCATCGTCTGCTTCGATATAGCGGCGGAGATCCTGGAAATGTGCCAGAGACAGCCGGAAGAGGCTGTTAAGGGTGTAATAGTCATGACAGAGATACCCGAAGACGGCTTCAATATTAATAGATACGTTGTGTTGCTCAGCTGTGGGGAGAACTTCCTGAAGGATGGAGGACACTGACACCCAGGCGTCGCCTTCAGTGATATCATCCGGGATCCGCAGGGCGTTCGGAATCCATGGAATGGGACCGGTATAGGTTTTAATGGTGGATATACCCGCCTCGGCCACCGCCTGAATGACCTCTTTGAAAAACGTGGCGGTTGCTGATCGGACATCGGCATCCAGGGTGACCATATCAAGTTCAACATTGATTTCACTGACGGCCATGCCGTGTTTATGCGTCGCCACGCTCCACGATATCGTCCGATAGCCGACCCGACTCAGTAATTCTGCCACCCCTGGTACGGCGGCCAATGACCTAATTCCAGGGTGGCGACATATCCGGTGGTATCGTTTAGATTAAAACAGGAAAGATCCATGGTTTAGCCTCAATGTCCTATCGAAAACGCCGCCAGAGTATCCTCATCAATATCCACGCCGAGACCGGGTTTATCATCCAGGATAAACGCACCGTCTACAGGTTGCGGCGCGCTTCTGGCGATCCGGCATTTGTGGGCGAGGGCTTCGTGGCCATGCTCCATAATCAGGAAATTGGGAATCACAGCGGCGAGTTGGATAGACGCGGCGATCGACAGGATGCCGCCGCCGCCGATGTGTGGTGCGAAAGGGATGTTGTACGTATCCGCCAGCAGGGCGATGCGCTTGCCTTCGGTCAGGCCCGTACGGCCGATATCCGGCATGGTGACATCGCAGGTGCGCCGCTCGAACGCTTCGCGCATTTCGTACCGCGTCCGGCTCCACTCGCCGTTGGCCACGTTCATATCCAGCGCCCGGGTGATCTCCACCTGGCCCTGGATATCTTCCGGTGCCGTAGGTGATTCCAGCCAGAAGACATCCAGCGCTTCCAATCCTCTGCCGAGCTTGATGGCCTCGGATACGGTGTATTGCGTGTGCAGGTCAACCATCAGATCGATCTTTGAACCAACGCGTTTACGGACGGCAGCGACAACAGAAAGAATATGGTGGCGGTCGGTCGTCAGGTGCAGCTTCAGTGCTTTATATCCGGCTGCCACGAGTGTTTCCGCCCTTTCAACTGCCGTGTCCGGCGTTTTGCCACCGCATCCTGCATAGAGTCTTATTCGATCCCGGTATCGACCGCCCAGGATTTTATGAACCGGCTTGCCGGTCGCTTTGCCGATCAGATCCCAGAGCGCGATATCGCAACCCGCCAGGGCATCGACAAAAAACCCGGTCGGATGGCCTCGCTCCCGCATGGCGCTGTACATCTTCTGCCACAGGTATTCTACATCGAACGGATCAGCGCCGATCAGAATCGGCCGGCAGAGATCTTCTATAATAGTCTTTGATGTCCCCGGCGATACAGGACTCTGCCCTTCTCCATAGCCAACCAGCCCTTCATCGGTCGTAATGCGTACCACCATGGTTTCATGCATATTGGAATAGATAGACCGCCAGGCGCCATCGGCAATGGTATAAGCCGTCGTCGTGTCGTCGTCTCTTGGGAACCGCAAAGCAAAGGCTTCGATCCTGGTGATTTTCATAGGAAGAAATTATCCTGGGTTTAATAAAATACTAGATATTGGAGTAACGCCTGC
>CAJXCW010000232.1 GCA_913051705.1 uncultured bacterium | reverse complement strand
ATGGATGCCGCTACGCGTCATCGAAAGTAAGGAGCGCCTCTTCGAGGCATTATTAAAACGCGCTTCGCTTCGCTCGCTGTGCTTTTTGGTGATTTGGAAACCAAAAATAATGGTAGTTAGAATAGGTCCGGCACAGGTGATTGTCAAGTAATTTCGATCATGAATTCTTTCAAAATGGTCGGCAGGAATTAAGGGGAATAGTCTTTGATTTTTTAATTCACCAATTCACCAATTCACCAATTCACCAATTGTTTTATCTCTGTTGACAATCCCCCCTCTATATCACTACATTACATGACCTTTATTCCCATTGTTCCGGAGGATTGAATGAACATCCGTTATGAAGGACGCGAGTTACAGGTTGTTTTCGAGGGACGCACCAATCGGTCCAGGCCTCGCAGCGTTCGGAATGAGCCCTTACAAACCAGATTGAAGCAGGCGCTTGAGCGTGTGGCGCCGAATGTGGAGGCCTACGAGGTGGTAGTCAGCGCCTGGCTACCGGGTGACCATCCACCGGGACACCAGGGCGGTTATTGCCAGTATTCGAACCGTACCCTGCATCTGGAAGATGTGGATGATCCGAAGGACGCTATCGTCTGGAACCGTCTGATAGAAACGGCCTTGCACGAGCTGGCACATTTGATACACGGCCCATCGAACGATCCCCATGGTCATACCTGGATACACCTATGCGCCCGATTGCTGGCTATCGCCCATCAAAATCAGGTATACAATTACCAACTGGCCCAACAGCATGACATGGCTGGTTCCGACGCGTATCGATCTCATCTTATGGAGCAGGTTGAGACGCTCGTCTCCGATACTTCTTTACCGATCCATCACTAATCAGATGATATGAATTCTGACTCTATCGGTTTTTTAATCCTTGGAATGATCATCTTAATCATTGGCGCGGAGTTATTCGTCCGTGGCGCTTCGAAAATGGCCGCTATACTGGGCATATCGCCGCTGGTGGTCGGCCTGACAGTGGTAGCCTTCGGAACAAGTTCACCGGAAATAGCCGTCGGTCTCCAGGCCAGTCTGGCCGGCAACCCCGGGGTTGCCATAGGCAATGTCATCGGGAGCAATATTACTAATGTGTTGCTGATTCTCGGCCTGTCGGCTGTGATCATGCCCTTAACCGTGGCTTCTCGTTTGATTCGTTTTGATGTCCCGATTATGATAGGTGTTTCAATACTGTTCCTGATTTTCAGTTTGAGTGGCGGCATCGGGCGAATAGAAGGGTTATTTTTTCTGCTGCTGGCGATCGGCTACACCAGCTTCGTAGTTATCGCAAGCCGTAAAGAGAGCAAAGCGGTCAGGACGGAATATGAAAAAGAATTCGGTCCGTCTGGATCTTCCGGTATCAAGACATGGACGTTTAATATCAGTCTGATCCTGCTCGGGTTAGGCGGGCTTGTGGTCGGTGCAGATTGGCTCGTGGAGAGTGCGGTGGCCCTTTCTCGCGCCCTGGGCATCAGCGATCTGATTATTGGACTCACGGTCGTTGCCGTAGGAACTTCCCTGCCGGAAATCGCCACTTCGGTTATCGCCACCATCCGAGGGGAACGGGAGATCGTCATCGGCAATATCATCGGCAGCAACATTTATAATATTTTGCTCGTCCTGGGTTCGGTCAGCCTCATTACCCCCGGGGGACTGCCGGTCCCTTCGGCCGCATTGAATTTTGACATCCCGGTGATGCTCGCTGTGGCCATCGCCTGTCTGCCAATTTTCATTACGGATGACAGTATCACCCGTTGGGAAGGGTTCCTTTTTCTGGGTTATTATATCGCCTATATCCTCTACCTGGTGCTGGCAGCACAGCAGCATGCCGTATTGCCGTTTTTCAATACGATTATGCTGACCTTTGTCATTCCCCTGACCGTGCTGACGCTGTTTATTGTACTGCATCGCTCGTCGCGACAGGGCAGAGTGAAGAGTATAGAGCGATGAAGATCCCGGATGCAATGGCTATATGTACCACATAAAAAAGAAAAGGCGATAGATGAGCCATCCATTGCCTTTTCTCGGAACTCAGAACTCGGAACTATCTTTTATAAATTCCACCGGTAATTGAGCTTTATCAGCACCACATTATCCGCTTGGGCGTCAAACACACCACGGAAGTTACGTCCGGACGAAGCATCTCCAGGAATACCTCCCCCACTGCGTGCCTGGCTCCAGACGACAAACAGCGTACTACCGGGGCGGTATTCCCATCGGAACACGACATTTATATTCATAGACCGGTTATTGAAATCGGGATTATCTGTATAAAGCCCGGCAGGCAGGACGCCGAACGTTCTCGGCGAGGTCAGGGACTTAAAATTCTGATAATCTCCAGCAGCGAAGAAAATCTGATTGTACAACTGAAAGCTCAGATCTTTGGTAAAGGTGACAGTCGCCCGGGTCACCAGACTGAAATTGTCCGTATCGAGTTCACCGAAGACGGGGATCTGCTGACCGGCATTGTCCGGATCATCGACCACAATAGCATGTTCCTCAGCATACCGCAACGGATGCACGGAACGGCGGTTTGTGTAATCATCTTTTCACATGTGCCCACATGCGTACACACCATCCTGCCTGCCATTTAGCCTGAAATTTGCCGCAGCGTGTTAATAAAGGCTTCGTTTTCTTCCCTGGTTCCTATGGATACACGAATATGATTTTTTACGCCCCAGTTTCGATCGGCGTTACGAACATATACGTTCTGTTTCGCCAGATCATCTGCGATCTTTTTCGCGTCACCGACGTGGACCACCATAAAATTGGATTGGCTTCGAATGTACGAAAGTCCAAGCTTATCTAATTGCTGATAGAGATATGTACGTCCTTCTCGAATGGCGGCCTGAGTCGCTTCAATATGGTCTTTATCTTCCAATGCCGCTGTGGCGCCGTGGATAGCGAGGGGTGAAGGGAAGCTCGTATAGAGCCAGAAATTCTTCACGGTCTCCGGCATGGCCATGGCATAACCGATACGCAAACCGGGCAGACCATACACTCTGGAGAAAGTCCGGGTCACCAGCACACGGGGCCGAGAAATGCCGATATCGGCCATACTCCGGTATCCCGGTTCATCAACGAAATCAATATACGCCTCGTCTATCAGTACTGTGACATGGTCCGGCAACCTGTCGACAAACTGTTCCAGATCAGTGCGAGGGACGATGGTGCCGGTCGGATTATTAGGGTTTGTGACCACCACCAGACGGGTGTCATCGGTCACCGCCTGGCGCATAGCCTCCAGGTCATGAGTCATATCCGGGGCCAACGGTACGCGGGTTACCTTCACATTTCTGCCGAGTTCCATTTTCAGAAATTCGCTGTATTCACTGACCTCACTATATGCCGGCGTCGCTTCAATGACCTCACCACCATCCATCAGATAGACCATGGATGCCGCTTTGAGTAAATTCGCTGAACCGTCACTCATGTAAATACGGTTGCGTTCCCGCCAGAAAGTTTGCTGGTCTTCTCTTTTAGACATATCCAGACCGTCTGTCTTTACGCCGGCCAGAGTGTTGAGTTTAAAAAACAGGGCTGAGGCATCGGAGCCATACCGGTTCGTCTCATGCAAATGGTCGCGGATCGCTTTCAAGGCCAGTGGAGACGGTCCCAATGGATTTTCGTTGAAATTCAGGCGGACGAGACCTTTGGCCACGCCGGCCCCCTCGACATCTACCGGCGAAGTCCCCTGGGCTATCATCAGGGCCAGAACCTCGGGCGTATTCGCCAGGGCCATGACGCCTATGCCTCCAGCGGCCGTCTGCTGTAAAAATCGACGCCGAGGAAAATCACTGGGATCGGATGGATCGGACGGCTTCATGTAAGACTCCTGTCATACCAAGGTTGATTGAAGAACCCGTTCCTCAATATATAGATGCATCAACGCAACAAAATGTTCTCGAAATTCTTTGAGACGCTCTGGTTTCTGAACGTCTCCTCTTTGCTATATATAGACCCATGATCAGGGAAAAAGTTGGGGAAAAGACGAAGAATTAATGTTTCCCGATACGCTTCAGGCAAGGTTTTGATGATCATAAGCACCCGAAACGGATCGGTATGTGGTCGTTTCTGCCGGTGAAAATCATAAGCCTTGTTACGCGTGATCATCGCAAGCCAGGCGCCAAAGGCCCCGGCGTCCCGCAGCCCCTTCAGCTTTTCAATGGCATGGAGAAACACATCCTGTACCAGATCATCCACCTCATGGGCCGGCACACGAGCCAGCAGAATGCTGTGTACCATCGGTGCATATTGCCTGTACAATTGTTCACAGGCGCTCCGATCACCACGACAAGCTGCATCTACAAGCCATGTTTCCGACGAGACCGTCACCACAGGCCTATCTACTTTTTCAGCGCGCTGTCCAATTACAAGAGACAGATCATTAGCAATGGTCATTCCCACTCGGTTGCTCCCTGACGGTCCACCATGACGATACCGGTATCGTAACGCCTTAACCCTTCGTCAGTGTGATAGACGGGGTGGGGAGAGAAAGTGTTAACAGGAAATGGTTGGCATGTTTCCTTTAGATACGATGCGAGCGATGGAAACCACCTGCGACGACTTCCATTGGTCGCGGTTCGGGATATGGTGATTGTATGCGTAACAATATAATACCTGGGTTGACGGGAGACGGTTTTTTTATATATTGGACGTGATCAGCATAGCGATGCGAATACCCCGCAGCTTGCTGCGGGGAGTCTTCATTCTATTTCGCAGGCAGAAGGCGGCAGGCAGTAGGGAGTGGGCAGTAGGCTTGTAATGCTGCTTACTGAAAACAAAGGATTCTATAGATGAGTAAAGCAGCGGTGTTTACGTTTCGGGAAATTATAAATACGAATGAAGAGTTACAGGACGAACTGCGGGACGGCGCGAGCCTGATCGATCTGGCTTCCCGGTACCGGATTGCCATTACAGCGGAGGATGTGAGAGGCGCCCTCGAGGAGATGCGTGACGAACTGGCAGAGGAGGAAATTGGCTGGTTCGAGGCGGCAAGCGAGGGATGAATAAATGGTGATCTGGTGATTTGGATTTCGATGAAATTAGTTTTTCAATCAACAAATCAACAAATCAACAAATCTACACAGGATCTTTACGGTCCGATTGATAAGCTGCTTGCAATGCATCTACAACAGGTTCGAGGTCTCTGAATTTATCATCCGGGACCTTGAGTTCAATCGTTTTATGGATATACCATCCGGCTGCGCCCTGTTCCATATTCAGAGTTAAAGTCGGAGGTTGCCATTGGAGGCTGGTCAATTTCGAGTAAAAAGCTTCAAAAGGGATATGCTGTTCATCGATAAACAGCGCTTGTGCGGTGATGATGGTATGCTGCTGTTCATCCTCCCATTGAATCAGGATTTGATCGGGGTTGTCGAGTACTTTTTTTAACTCAATACGTTGATATTCCCGGTTCAGTCTGATGAGCGTCCGGATACTCTGCATACATATCGTCAGTCCAGCGATGGACAGTACAATGCCCATCCCTCTATGCGGCACATCCGCCTCGGCCATGACGTACATGATGATCCCCATCAGAACGGCGCATGCGCTCAGGATCATGATCACGACATATACGAATATTTTGAGTAGCATAAGTTAAGAATATACAAGGGGCAGGTGGGCAAAAAACAAAGTGCATAAAGCGTATCTTAGATTTGCCCACTTGCCCACTTGCTTACCGTTTCCCCTCAATTAAATGGTCCCGCACCATAGACACGGCGCCATCGGGGCCGAATGTGCGGGGCTCCAGGTCGATTTCCTCACCGGCGATCATCTTACGCAGCAACTCAGCGACGCCGTTCACCGCGACGGCTGCCAGGGCCTCACCCTTCTCCTTTGTTCCGTATTTAGAAGAACTTTCCTGTTCCATATCGTCAGCATGCACGCGGTGGGGGAACAAGGCGAGGGCCATGGACGTTTCGTATTCATCGGCATGACCCGGCAACCGTTCTTTTTCCATATATTGATATACGACATCGGTCGGATACGTATCCCAGTATGAGTTGAACCGAACGTTGATGCCGAGTTGTTTTTTG
The DNA here is from genome assembly GCA_913051705.1 of uncultured bacterium. Taxonomy (GTDB): domain Bacteria; phylum JAAXHH01; class JAAXHH01; order JAAXHH01; family JAAXHH01; genus CAJXCW01. The sequence continues at coordinate 2,860 of CAJXCW010000232.1, read as the reverse complement.
AAGGTCTCCATACGACTCATCATAGGACGTACATTGCCGCCATGTCCGTTCAATATAAGTATGTTTTCCACGCCACCGCGTTTGAGCGCATCGCACACATCATATACATATTCTGTGAAAATCTCCGCTCGGACGGTCAGAGTGCCTTTGTGTTTCATCCAGTGCTCGGATACGCCGATAGGTATAGTCGTAGCGGCGACCACATCCGGGTACAGTTTCAACGCCGCCTGCTCGGCCATATAGGTGACACTGGCGGTGTCGTGGATCATCTCCAGGTGTTCCAGATGCTGTTCTGTTGCGGCAGTAGGTACAATCGCCGCTTTAATGGTGCCGTTTTCGATTTTGTCGCGAAACTCTTTCCGGGTCAAATCGCCTATGAAGACGCGTTGTCGGGACATGGTTGGTGCTCCTGTGGTAGAGGATGGGCCAATGGGCAAAAATTCATACTATTATTTTTTAGTCGCATAAATGGAAGTACAATACCTGCTCGCCTTCCCCATACCCGCTGAGGATGTAATATCTCGGGTATTTATCACCCTCAGGATTAGGGACGGTGATCACTTCATAGGCCAGATTAATCTCGTCCAGTTTGCGTGTAAGGACATCTATGCAGGCCTCGTATTGCGTCCCCGGCGGATTCTCAGTAGCGATCGCCACCAGGTCCTCGGTAAAAACCAGCATCTCATTCTGATCTGCAGCTATGGCATCTATAATTTGGGATTTGACGTCCATGACAAGATTGTAATTCACCAACTCACCAACTCACCTCACCTCCACCACCGGTCCCGGCCATAATGAATTTTTCTCCCGGAAATAAAACCAGAGCCGGTATTTTCCTTTTTTGATATTCACCTGTCGGTTGTCTATGGGGATGGATTCGCTTTTCCGTTCATTTTTATGTTCATGCCAGTATTCATAGTATTCCGCATTCAGTTTAAACGATCCAAACGAAGTCATGGTGAAATTCAGATGTTCTCCCCGCTTAATTTCCTTCGGCAGGGCTTGATCCAGATAAGCCGCCGTACCGCTGAAATTCTGCGTAATCGTCACATTGCCACGGACCATGGATACACCTACGCCCAGATGAGTATAGCCCGGCTTTAAAATATTAGCCCGATGGCCGGGGCTGGCCATCCAATTTACCATGGACTGTTTGGCCAGAGCGCGGGTGGTATAGGTTTTCTGAGATTGTATTTGCCAGATATTTTCGCCACTGGTACCGATCAGTGTGCGATGCCCTCCCGCAATACGATCGGCCGGGCTTAAACCATCCGGGTTTTTATGATCGAAGAACTTACGTCGGATCATATCCGTACTGTGATGTCTGGCGACCTCGCGCAGGCGGCCTTCATATTGTAGCGGCTTGAGCCCATGCTGTTTTCGAACCCCATTGGTCAACGCCAGAATCAAATCCTCCAGATCCACCTTATGGACAACTGGTTCCGCCTCCTCCGGCTTAGCATAAAGCCACACAGCATGGGGAACATACAAAAGAGCCAGGATGATATGGATGAGGATATATTTACGCATAATACACTAATTGCCGGGTAAAGATTATACACTACCTGATATTTTTCAATCACTAAATCACCAAATCACCCAGTCACCATTTTCCTCACTGCCTTGATGTCGTCACATCCTGACGGGTCAAATTGGCCGTTGTGACCACCACATCATCCACAGACCAGGCCAGTGTACTGTCGGTCGGGGAGACAAGCATCGTATAGGAACCGGCGGGCATGAAAAACATGGTATATTCGCCCTCTCGACTGGAAAAAACCGATACCGAATCCTCCTGGCCGGGCTGTACCACCGTGATCGGATAATTTTTGAGGGACACATCATCGCTGATAAATGAAGGAGTGCCGTTGTCATGTTTGACCAGACCGGTTATCTGGCCTACGGTCGTCAGATCCACAATACGCGCTTTGGGATCGAAATGATAGCCGGTAACGCTGTTGACGTGGGAGATATCTCCCACCGCCTGTAAAGAGCGTAACAGATCAAAATCGATGACCGCGTCCGATGTTTGTTCACTCCTAACCGTGATAGGATTCAACGGCGTCAGGATTATTTCTACACTCTGAGAATCCGGGAATACCGTAATGAACTGTCTGCCGTTCGTCAACTCGATATTGACATCGGAGATGGTCAATCGAATGGCATCGTACTGATTTTCGGGCAAGGTCAACGGATCCAGAATTCTGGTAATACCGTTTTGCAGTTCAAACAGATCGAAAATACGAGGAGCCGTATTGGAAAACTCGAAAGAGAGGGCGCCTTCGGATCGAGCAGATACCCTGGAAATAGTTAGAAAAACGGATCGGACATGTTCTTGTGGAACGGACTGACTGGTCAGTCGCAACTGAAGTATACCGATGACGCTGAATGTCGGATTACTGCATTGTAACGTACCGGTCAAAAGTATAATAAAAAAAATACCGATACCGATCCGTTTTATAGCCGGTTGATTACAATCGAAAATATACATGGAGACATCCTGCCCGTGGAGAGTGATACGAGTGGCAGGGTAAAAACCGGGTTTATCAATATATTGCCCTTTCCCTTCCACCCTTCCATCCCATATTACACGCCTCACCAGAAATTATAGTTCCATGAGCGTCTAATTTACCCTATTCCTATCTTTTCAATCACTAAATCTTTTCAATCACCACGTATGTATCGAATGCCCCTGACCAGGAAACCAGACCGCATCGACGATTGAGGCAATAACGACCATCAGGACATACCCCGACAGCATACCGATGAAAATGGGCTGGGTCTTTTTGTAGAGTGAGACACCGCCGAATCGCAGAACGATAGTTTTAACCAGCCAGGCCAGAAAAATGGAGAACGTGAC
>CAJXCW010000231.1 GCA_913051705.1 uncultured bacterium | reverse complement strand
AGTCAGCTTTTTAGTCCCCAGATCGATGATCGTCGGTTTAGTAAGAGAAACTGAAAGCGGCGCGGTCGTTGTTGCGCTTCTTGTGGGAAACACCGTGGTACCGATAGCTTCATCCACATAGCCGAATCCGATATCCGATTGAACGGACACAATATATGTACCTGTCGGTAGACCAACTACAATGGTTGTGTCCGACAACGCGCCTGATCCCAGGACCGAGGCGGTGGCGGTGACGCCGGGAGATTGAAACGTCATCAGATAAGAAAAAGTGGTGAATTGTGTCGTGTGCGGCGTGATATTCCAAGCCACGCGAATACCGGCGATCTGGGCGCCACTTGTACTGGCCACCGAATCGATACCCGCCGAAACCGCATTCGGTTTCGGCGCTTTCCTGCCGATAGACCCCGAATGAAATGAGGATCCTCCCCCAACAAAAAGGTTATACCGCTTCATGGTACCATATCCGGTAACCGAAAACGGATCTCGTGAGGATTCCACGGTATAGGCGCCTGCAGTAACATTAGATATACTATAGGATCCATCCGGCCCCGTGGTGGCTGTACGTGTGGAATCTCCACCGACCAGACTTACCGTAAAGCCTCCGGCAGGTATGGTTGTAGGACTGTTGAGAGAATTAAACAGCGCATCTTCCCATACGGTGAGTTTACCTGAAACGGTTCCGGGATTAACCAGACCGGCTGGACCTGTATCTCCTGTACAGGCCAGAAGAAGAATAAGCCCCAGGCCCAAGAGACCTGTAGATCGGGTCATCCAATGTAATCGGGAAATCATAGTGCCTCCTGTTATCAATATAAAATATCATCTTCTTCATGGATAGATACCGTGTGCCAAAATACGATACAACAGAGTAAATGTAATCAAAATCCCAAGCCTAAGTAAAATCGTACATCATCAATATTCCGGTTCGATGGTAAACCAAGGTTCTCCCGGGTTTGTTGGGTAATACTGGTCAAAGGAAATGAGGTCTGAAAATAGGCTATCATGGGAATGCGATAAAAGCTGAATACCTGCATACGCAATTGAACCCCTGCACTGTGCAGGATACGACTGGCCTTTAAGGCTCTCGTCGTCAATTTCTCGAAATTCCAGGTCGCGCCCCCTTCCCAGAAGCCGCTGAGGTACATTCTGTCCAGATATAAAAACAGAAATCGTTTATGTATTCTTGGAAACAACGGCATGGTATAGGCGGCTCGCCATAACGCCGCCTTGCTTCCGGAAAGCGTGAAATACGGATAGCCGCTCAGAGAACCTTGCCCCCCAAGGTAAATCCTCAACGGCCAGTAGAACCCACCCCCATCCGTCGCGTCCCGTAATTGTTTATCCTGATAGCGAATCAATCCGGATAAGGTCAAGGTGTGTCGGCGAACAGGCATTCTGATAAATTCCGTCCATGAGAGCCCCAGCTCGTTTAAATTAAGCCGACTTCTGACCGGTATGAGCGTAGCAAATTGATTGGTGGGAGTCTGAACCGGTATGGTCTGACCGTCTATGATCCGTTCTGTAGGCGCCAGGAGCGAGTCCGTAACGGTACTGCTCACCCGACGGTACCACAGCGAAAGGTTCCTGCCACCCGATGGATTTATAGCGCTGTCAAGGGCCGGTCGGATGGATTGATAGTTCCAGAAAAAAAGCGTCGAGTTGCTGGTAAAAAATTTGGCATCATCCAGTGTGCGCCCTGAAAGCGTGATGGTCGTGTCTATATCTGCAATTAATTGAGCGCCCACAAACACTTTTTGTTGAATCCTGTCGGGCCCGCTCGTGTCATATCCTTCTCGATAGGTGCGCCGTGCATGTTCAACCAGAATGGACTGACGGGATGTAAGGGGCATCCGAAGTCCAATCGCATAGGTGTTGAAATCGAAATTAAACTTGTCCTCAGCCCGGAAGGTCTCGTTTGTGATCCGCGTGGCGTCAACCGTATCGAGCTGGCCGCTTACGAGCTGAACAATCGCTCCGAACTGGGTGGTGTCCTGGAAAACAGACGTTCTTTCGCGTAAATTATGTATGATGGCCCGGTTATACACGCCGTACACACTGGGGGCCAACGTGGTATTTTTCGATAGAATCGGAGGCAACCGGCGTTCATAGACAATCGTACCGTTCAAATTGGGGTCTATCTTATGCCGAAAATTCAATCCGACCGATCCACTTAAAAAGAGATTATCACGATTCAAGACATCGTGCAGGGTCATCTGAGCGCCGAAATCAACGGCATTCAAACCAAACTCGTTACCGATAAAGGTCTGTGAAAAACCAATGATCGGAATGATACCAGAGATGGACCACCGTCTTGGGACGCCGCTGACGTTATAGGTATCACTGATACCCGGTTCCTGTAAAATGGAATGGTAATCCCGCGTGACGGAGGGCACGTCGACCGGCTCGTTCATAGCTTCCTTGCGATTTACCTCATAAATGCTGTAATCGGCCGCATGATATCCCGTATATGCAATACGATCCCCATCCGGAGATACTGCCGACATGAAGGCGCCGCCCAATACATCTGTTCGTCTTCGTACCTCCCCGGTCGACAGGGTCATTTCGTATATATTGAATATCCCATCCCGATCGGAGCTGAACACCATACCACTGCCGTCAGGGAGCCAGGCTGGATCACGTTCATCGGCAGCAGAATAAATCAGCGCGGCAAATCGCGTCGTGTCTGCAAAAGCCAGGGAATCGTTGTCCGACTTTTGCCCGGCCCGCATTGAAAACACCGGACTGTCTACATCAAGTAGACCGATGTCCCGATCCTCTCCACGAAAAATCGAAAATAAGAGTTGTGTCCCATCCGGCGACCATCGGGGGGTATGATAGATCGTGCCGTCGTTGTTATTCGTTAAATATCGAACATTCGTGCCGTTCATGTTCATCAGTCCGATATTGGTCGTCCCATCCTGATTTCTGATAAAAGCGATAGACTGGCCATCTGGTGAAACGGCAGGATCGCGGACTCGCAGGTTGGCGCTGAGCCGGCGGGCTTTCCTGACTTCCGTATCATATTTAAAGACATCAAAAAAGGCGCCTCGCCGTCGACCGTAAACGATGGACTTGCTATCCGGCGTCCAGGATATGGATGTATTCGCCCGCTGATGTGTGTCGGTTAAACGACCTGTTTGCAAATCTTTTATCCAGACACTCGTAATCACAAAGTCATTATCGCCGTTGGAAACATAGGCCAGCTTCATCCCATCAGGAGAATAGGTCGGGTGCAGATCAAAACTCCCGCCATCTATAAGGGGTGTGCCTTCAAAACGTGCATCAAACAGCCCGGTGATTTTTTCAAGCGCCTCATCCTGAATTTCCTCTCCCGGGTTCCATGCCTCATTTTCAACCCTGCCAAGACGAGTGGACGCGATATGAGAAGCCTGGTCGCCGTATAGTCGTCGTAAATGTTGCTTCCAATCCTTATAAAGGGTATTTGCTCCGATCCCCAGCACTTTTTTAACAGCAGGATCAAATCTGAGATAGCCCACTTCCTTGGCCAGAGATTCCGCTTTGCCTACACCAAATCGATCTCGAATGTATCGTAACAGGCCATATCCTTGATTGTACACCATTTCACTATGGATACTGTTATGCCCCAAAACCCCCATCTCGCTATAGGTGAGCAAATCGTTTTCCAGGGTGGCCATGCGCAATAACATATCACGATGCGTATCCCATGCATCATACCCTATCTGATCATCAACCAACTGGGCGATGCCTTCCACATACCAGGATGGCGTGACCAGATGCAGCCAGGGCAGCACGAGGGTGAAATCCGGATTCCGGTTAAACTGGCCGCTCTGAAAAATCACCGCATTAAATATCCCTTTACTGGCTACTTTAAGTGAGACGATGTGGGCCAGTTCGTGGGTGACCACCAGTTTAATCCATTCATGCGTTCCTCTTAAATAAGGAAAATCAAGGTCGCTCGCCCATATTTCCACCCGATTTTCATAGTAATTGGCAAACCCGTTGGAGAAATCCTGGTCATCATGGACCAGAATGTGGATCCGTGAAAACTCGTCATAAAAATCAAAAGAGGAAGCCAGCGCGTCGAAGACTTCTTCTGCTACATCTGCCACGCGTCGGGCGGTATGTTCCGATTCACCACTGAAATAGATGTAGAAATGATCCGTTACGATCTGCCGCTGCGATAGGGCAACAGACGGGAGCAATAGCAACCCTGTCAAACATGAAACAGCTACATACCTATAAATGCGCATGAACAGCTCCGGATGAACATCATGGGTGTAACGGATAGCGGGATGTTACGCAAAGACCGCGTAATGTACTAATATGAACAATGGGCCTATTCAGTTCCCGAATCCAGTTGGGTTACGACGGCTTGAGCGGCGTGTTCAATGACAGGGATATCCCCTGGCATAATGGTCCGAACATCCAACCAGAATTGGTCTTTGACTAATCGGCCGAATATGGCAGGCTGTTGCAAGCGAAATGCTTTTGCCAACGCATGGTTCGACCACACCTCCGACGTAAAGGCGACGACAAAGGTGGGTAACTGGCGGACGGGTAAAGCCCCGCCGCCTATTTCCGATGTCGCCTCATTCACATGAATTCCACACCGGTGAGCGAACTGTAAACGAAGACGGTCTGCCAGGATGTGCGCCCGATGCTCCAAACTGGATGTCGATTCGGATATCATGCGCGTTACAGGATGAAGCGCAGGTAGTTTTTCAGGATCAAGGAATAATTCCAGGGTGGCATGGAGTGCTGCAAAAATCATTTTGTCCACGCGTAACGCTCGCATCATCGGGTCACTTTTCATTCGATCAAGCCATTCTTTTTGACCAACCAGAATTCCTGCCTGAGGGCCACCCAGGAGTTTATCGCCGCTGAAACAGGTCACTTGCACGCCGGCAGATACACTCTCTGGAACCGTTCTGTCCGTACCGAGTCCGTATTGACTCAGGTCCGTCATGGCGCCACTACCGTGATCATAGACTACCGGTATCCCTGTCTTCGTTCCCAGGTCTACCAGATCTTCAAGCATGACGGAGGCCTCTTCACCGACAATCTCAAAGTTGCTTCTATGGACTTCCATGATAATCGCCGTTCGGTCTGTAATCGCCGCTTCATAATCTACCAGCTCTGTTCGGTTCGTCGTGCCGACACTCACCAATTTTGCACCACTTTGAGCCATGACATCCGGCATGCGAAAGGAACCACCGATTTCAACCAACTGGCCTCGTGAGATGATCACTTCCTTGTCTCTTGCCAGAGCATGCAGAATCAACATAACGGCGGCCGCATTATTATTAACGACCAGGGCGGATTGGGCACCTGTGAGTTCGCAGAGCAGTTCCGTGACCAGGTCGTGTCTTGATCCACGTTTCCCGGATGTGATATCGAGTTCAAGCGTACAATACCGGTCCGTCATCGCCATGACGGCATCACGGGCAACCTGTGGGAGTACTGCGCGTCCCAGCCCCGTATGCAGAATAACACCGGTACCGTTGACGGCAGACTTTAATAAAGTTGATGGCATGTGGAAAAAGTGTTTGGATTTAAAACCATAATATCTATGATATCACCAGCGGTCATGTATCGTTTGACGCATCTGCGCCTTGAAATTTTCCCAGGGAAAGGCCGGCCCCGGATCAATTTTTCGTGCAGGGGCGATATCACTGTGACGAACGATAAGATGTAATGGAATCCGATAGGATTCTATCAGTGTCCGTGATAAGTTGACCACCTGCTCTGTTTGTTTGTGGGTATAGGGTGCCCACCAGGCGTTATCTAAGAATACCGGCGATACCCCTTCATAAGGGGTCGTGTAATCATCCGGCCAGCAATAAAACCGATGCTCATGTTGTTGTAACTGTCCCCAGTTTACAATTTCAATCCCCAGAGCCGATGGATTACATCGATCGCGATCCCCCCATCTACTTACCCCGCAGTGCCAGGCGCAATCATGATCAAATACCATCTGAACCGTGGCACCGTCGAGCCCAATGATATAATGACAACTCACCGGGTGATCCGGATTCCTGAATAATCCGATACAATCTTCAAGCGTTGGGCTTGCCGTGTAGTGAATTACAAGCATATCGACAGGCCCATGACCGCGACTGGATGAAAACAAAGCAGGGATAAATGGTATATCGAGGAGTTCAGGCATAACGAAGTCTCAATCGTGGAAGGACAAAGGCACTCGTTAAAAACCTGAATAATATATCAAAAGGGAAAAACAGATTCAAGGGAATTTGTGGACGGAGATCAAGCAAGTAAGTAGGGCAAAGGAATTCAGGGTGAAATAGACGTCAATTCTCAACTCTGATTTATAGATCGAATCATGCCGGCTACCGAATTTTTATTTGGGGTACTACTGCTATCGCCATAGGCGTAAATGGCATAAGTGGTGGCTGTTAATGATTGCAGACGATAGCTTCCATTATCAAAAAACCGGCCGTCAAGGTCGGTCTCATCGATACGGAGTTCAATCACATCGGAGATCTTAAGAGATGCGCCGGGTGTATATTTAGCGGTCAGGAATGACCAGCTTCCAGATCCTCCCGATTGGGATATGAGGACAGTACGCATACTACGCTGTATCACACCAAGGGCGGTATCGGCTTCGGTCAGATAAGCCCGTTCGGTGGCCCCGCGATAAAGGGGAATGGCCACAGAGGCCAGAATGCCCACGATGATCACCACGATAAGCAGTTCGACGAGCGTAAAACCGGCATGATGTCTGGATGATTTCGTATCCATGGTGATCCTTAAAGGCCCAAGCCATAATGAATGACATAGATGTATCAGCGTGGCATCTGTCGAATATCACATCCTCTCAGCGTCAATTAAATCGACGCTAAGAGGAGTCATATCAGTTATTCAGAAGCGAGGTTACCAGCCTGATCGATCGTACGGATGATACCAGCTACTGACGAAGCCTTCGAAGAACCGCTGCTGTCGCCAAGGGCCTTGACCAAATAGGTCGTCGCCGTCAAGGTCGTCATCCGGTAGGAGTCCCCATCGAAATACGTACCGGCCAGATCCACAGCGTCCAATTCACTTACGCCTGTTATCTTCAACGTCAAACCGGCCGTGTACTTGGTGGAGATCGCTGAGAAGTCACCTGCGACAGACTGGGACTGGACGGTGCGCAATGCAAGACGGATGGTACCCAGGGCAGCGTCAGCTTCCGATGCGTAGGCGCTTTCTGTGGCGCCGCGGTACAGCGGAATGGCTACTGAAGCGAGGATACCGACAATAATAACCACAATCAACAGCTCAACCAGGGTGAAGCCGGCTTGTGCGTTGCGGGTCCTAATCATGATGTGTTCCTCCTAAAATAGTAAAGTGAATGATGTAGTGCAACACTATTATTCCCAATACAAACTACTGTAACAAACACATGAACAGGTTGCTACACCATAGAGGCAATTATCGTGCCATTTAACTATCAACTTTAAGGAAAAAACATTCTTTTATTGTGAGATCCTGAAATCCTTTGATAATACAAGGGGTATAGTACACGATATTTAATTTAATCCTCCTTATATTCTCCAGGCAGAAATGCTTGATTCTTACCTGGAATACTCAATTGCCCTGCTAGGGCACTCATTTTTCACATTTGTTGACAGTATTTTAAAAGGACAGTATACTATCGCCTCGTATATATGAAGGTAGAATAAATCGAAAGGAATTATGAGGATATGGTTGATCCTTCCCTGCAAGATAGATACCTGAAAAAAAGCGGTACGATATTCCTCACCGGGGTACAGGCTATTGTCCGATTTTTGCTCGATAAGCAAAGACGTGACATCGGCGAGGGGAAAAGGGTACGCAGAACCTTCGTGACCGGTTATGAGGGTTCCCCTCTTGGTGGGCTTGATCTGGAAATCAGGCGCAACATGGATTTATTGATCGCCCGGGGAAACTTTGTACATCAGGCGGCGGTGAATGAAAAGACGGCCGCCGCCGCCGTACATGGGAGTCAGTTCATTGGCGATGTGGATGGATTCTGGTATGGCAAAGCCCACGGCACTAAATGGGCGCTTGATGAATTCAGTCTCGCCAATATAGCCGGTACCGGAACCGAAAGTGGGGTAGTCGTCTTTGCCGGTGACGATCATATGGCAAAGAGTTCGGGTTATCCGGCAGGAAGTGAAAATGCCCTCCGTGATGCGCGGGCGGCGATTTTCTACCCTTCTTCCGTCGCTGAGATATTAACCTATGCCCACCATGCCCTGTCGCTGAGTCGGTATTCCGGTCTGATTTGTGGATTAAAGCTGGTCACCCCCATCTGTGATGGCGCCGAAACCATCGTGATCAATCCTGATCATCCATCTGTTACCCTGCCGGATTACAGGGTAGACGGCAAACCCTTCAAAAAAACATTTCAACCCGTTGTCATTGCCACTTCCAGTATACCCTACGAAGAAGAATTAACGACCATACGGCTCGATATTGCGAAAGCGTATGCCCAGTTGAATACCAACATAAATGACATCACCAATCCCGATGCATCGGGTCCCCTTGGGCTGATCGCTACAGGTAAAAGTCACCCTGACGTGATGCAGGCGCTTCAACATATGGGTTTAAAAGATCGTATTCCTGTCTTGAAATTGGGAATGATCTATCCTGTAGATGATAAGATGGTCAGACGATTTGCTCGTGATCTCACTACTATTGTGGTCATCGAAGAAAAAGGGCCGTTTGTCGAAGAAGCTGTCGCTCACGCGCTCGTGGGGAGTCGCCTGTGCGATGTATACGGTAAACGAGGACCCCGGGATGAGTTTTTTATCCCTGTCCATGGCGAATTAAATCCCGATTTGCTTGTGCAAATATTGGGTCCTCTTTCGCCACACGATACGCCGACCCCAACTCAAGAATGAGTGGCATTAAGGTCTCTGCAACAAATCGGCCGCCAAAGTTTCCGAAATAGCCGGTTTCATCCGGGCCGTCACGATAGGTGTCAGGATGAT
>CAJXCW010000230.1 GCA_913051705.1 uncultured bacterium | reverse complement strand
GGTCTTTTGCGCTCGGGACCAGCCAGGTTGGTTTGCCCGGATCCTGTGCAGGCCCGATCGATCTGATTTCGTGGGATCTTCACTGGCGGGGAAACAAGCATCAGGCCAAGATTACGTGCAATCATCTGTTTGTGGGCGCCAGTCGGTTTAGCGCTTTCCTCCATCCATTGCCTCAGACCGCGGGACGTGCGGTGGGATCGGGTAAACCGTATCTCCAACGACACGACAGGCTGTTTGGCGCATCTCCATTCGAGCGGATGATGCAGCACGAAGGAACCATCATCGTGCTGTATCAGATACCGGAAGACGACCTGACACCCTACGTCAACTGCTTCCTCCCAAAAACGCATACCTGGTGCGAACAGGAGGGTTGGATATTCAGTGACTTCGGTGACTTCTACGTGGGACTCAGAATCATCGGAAAATACCGTTGGGAAGACCTCCACGAATCGGGGCAAGATGGCAACTGGAGCGATGGGTGGCTGCTGCGAATCGAAGATCTCCACACGGGCGTCGTGCTCGAAGCCGTAGAGGCGGACCAGGCGGAGTCATTTCGTGATTTCTGCGCATCCCGGTGCGGCGCCCACTTCGATCTATCGGGCTGGCCAGGCGAGGGTCGAATCACTGTGGATACGGTAGCGGGACATCGTCTCGAGATGGCTTATGAAGGACCGCACAGCATCGATGGTGAACGCATCGACTATAACGCCTATCCTCTGTTCGACGGTCCCGGCGTAGACGCCCCGACTGATACAGGGAAGATCACATTCCGGCACGACGGCGATGAACTGACGCTCGATTTCGACATCAATCAGGGCGCGGCCGTGCTGCCGATGCGCGTGATCGGTTGATGGACAAGGTGATAGTCGCTCCTCGATTCCTTGATAATCTTCGAGTACCCGCTAATTATCGTACAAAAGAGGCAGAAAATGGATAGAATGAGATCGACAGCTTCAGACCAGGCCAAAGAAGCATCTGAGCCTGACAAATCCAATATCCTTCTGATTATGACGGATCAGCAGTCCAGCGATCTGATGAGCTGCGTGATGGGCACACAGGTTCTCCACACCCCGCACATGGATTCGTTGGCAGAACATGGCCTGCGGTTCACTAGAGCATACTCACCAAATCCGCTATGCATACCCGCACGCAATTCGATATTCAGCGGATGCCATCCGCATACCACTGGAATCCAGAGCAATTCGTCAAAGAAACTGGATATTGAGAAATGCCCGTTGATGGGTTCTATGTTTCTGGCCGCGGGTTACGACACCGGCTATTTCGGCAAGTGGCACATAAATGGGGAAAAGGATGTTGACAAGAGCGGTTTTCAGGAAATGGCTGTAAACCAGGGGAACGGGCATGACGACGAAATAGCGGAACCCACGATCGAGTTCATGACCCGCAATCGGGATAAACCGTTTCTTGCGGTTGCCAGTTTCAGCAATCCCCACGATGTCTGCCAATTGGCAAGGGGGGAGAAACTGCCAGGTGGTGAGGTAGGAGAACCACCGCCACCCGAATTCTGTCCGCCGGCGCCTTTCAATCTGGCTGAGCCCACGAACGAGACGGATACGATGAGTCTTGCCAGACGCAGTTACCAGGCCAGTCCGATGTTTCCGGTCGGCACGTTCACAAGCGATGACTGGCGTCAGTTACGCTGGGGCTATTATCGTCTGATAGAGAAGGTTGATGCTGAGATCGGCAAGATATTAACGGCGTTGCGGGCAAGCGGCCTGGACAAGACCACCCTGATTATCTTTACCAGCGATCACGGGGATTGTGCCGGGGCCCACCGATTCAACCAGAAGACGGTTTTCTACGAAGAGTCGGTTCGGGTTCCCCTTATCATGAGTTTCGGGGGACATAATGAAGTGTCTGTCAGCGATCTACTGGTCAATATCGGCTTGGATATTCTGCCGACAATGCTCGATTTCGCTGGTATCATTACACCTTCCTGGCTGAAGGGAAGAAGCCTCAAGGCGCTTGTGTCGGGCGAAAAGGCAAAGGACTGGCGGAAGTATCTCGTGGTTGAAAACCAGATTACACAGGGCGAACCGGTTGACGGAATGGAGATAAGGATTCAGGGACGGATGGTCAGGAGCTGTGACTTCAAGTACTGTATCTACGACAGAGGACAGAACCGTGAAGCACTATTCGACATGAAGAATGACATTGGCGAAACAATCAACCTTGCCGGCAATCCGAAATACAACAGGACACTGCGTGAGCACCGGCAGTTGCTGCGAGATCACGCGAAGAACGACAATGACAGGCTGGTGGATGTTCTCCTTGCAGGCGATGTCGGTCCAATTCCTTTTCCTGAGGAAAGCGAATAAAATGAAAATTCGCAAGCTCACCCCTGAAAATCACGACAAGACTTCCGCCTTGTTGCGACAGGCATTTCCTGGTAGCTCTTTTGAGGTCCAATTAGTTGAAAATTTCCATAAGAATGGCAAAGCCGTCCATGAATGGGTGTGTATTCATGCGAATAAGATAATCGGTTATATTGCTTTTTCAAATGCCTATAACGACTCTGATATCTGTGGCTTGCATCTGGCGCCGTTGGCCGTGAAACCGGAGTTCCAAAAACAGGGGGTAGCCTCAGAATTGCTTCGCTTCGCCTTGAGACAGGAGGTCATTAAAGTAAAGACTGTTTTCGTTTTAGGGGATCCTATTTTTTATCAAAAGTTTGGATTTGAGCTTTGTGTCACACCTATCTGTCCCTTCGACAAAAATAATACCCATTTCTTATCTATCCGAAATAACACATACAGTAAATTCACTGTGGGTTATGAATCGGAGTTTAACTCTGGTGCATAGCCGGATGGCCTCAACAGTGATGGTGTGCATCCCAACGATCTCGGCCATGCACGTATAGCAGACCGGTTACAGCCTAAAAGTGAGGAAGCGCTTCGGGGAAATGCAAATTTTATCACCCCATCAATTTCACCATCACATACCACAACCCGATGGTAATATACGTCAGGGTGACGGCGACCATGATGATCTGGGTGATGGGATGGGGTCTGACCCAGGAGGGGAAGGATCGGGGGACGAGGACGTAGTTCAGGTAGATCAACCCCGGGCAGAAAAGGCCCATGGCCATAAAGGCGATGACACCGCGAATGATGAGCAGGTCGCCAGGTTGGGCCAGGGGCAGGGTGACGGTCGTCAGCACGGTAAATACACCGACGAAACCGTAGTACAAGGTTCGAAAATGAAATCGCTGGGCCCATTTCATGTTGGCATACACGTAATCCGCCTGCATACGGGCGAAGCCGTCTGTACATTGCAACCAGGCGTCGCATAGAAATGCGGTGGCCACGATCAGAAAAACGACTTTGCCTATCGCCCCCCAGCTCACTTCGAAAAAAGCGGACTGCACCACGGCGATCTCCCAACCCTCCGGGATGAGTCCCTGCGGTAAGAGCAGCGCCCAGGCCAGCCAGCACATAATGATGGTGGTTGCCAGATTAAGTCCTACCCCCAGGCCCGACTCAAAATATAAATACCGCATAAATCCCCGGAAGTTCTTCCGGTTTTCTTCGTTGTCTTCGAAGACGTATCCTGTAGCGGTAATGGCTTCCGGCGCAGTTCGCAGCGGGCTGGTGATACGGCCGATGTAGAACGCCATCCCCACCCCTTTTTCCCGCATCCAGTACGAAAGAAAGAGTTGTCCGAAGCCGCCGGCGCCTGCAAAGACAATGGCGGTAAGTACGGTGGAGAGGTCAGCCGGGTCCCAGTTCTCGGGTGTATGAAATCCAGGGGTCAATAAGACGCCGAAAAACTCCCCTGTGACGGCCAGAACCGGTTGCTGAAAGATGGCGAAGAGGATACCGACGAGGGTGATTATCACCACCGTGAACGTCAGCCGTTCAATGATCTGGTAGACCACCTTGCCGACGAGCAGCGCCGCCAGATAGATCCCGATCATCAGATAGGCCCAGAAGAGCGATTGCCCCCGCGGCGTCCAGCCATACGGGAAGCCGGTCAATTCCGCCAGCGCCGTTCCGCCCGCAGACGCGTAGGCGCCGAACCAGATGTTCTCCAGGAAAACCCCGATCCATATCATGGTCACGTACCACTTGCCGATCCGGCTGAAGCCGGTCATGGCTGTTTCACCGGTGATAATCGTGTACCGGGCTATTTCGATGTTGACCCAGTATTGCATCAAAGCGGCGGGGATCAGCAGTCCGATAAACGCCGCCCCATATTTCGCCGTCAGATACGGCCACCAGATCAGCTCGCCGCTGCCCTGGGCGAGGCCTGCCCAAACGATCCCGGGACCGATATATTTGAGCATCCCGGCAAAAGTCGGTACGGCGGCCATTTTAAGCGGAGCAAGACGGCCGAGGGGTATGGAGGTTGGGGGGGATGTGGACATAGGAAATTACGGCGCTCGGATTGTAGATTTCGGATTGTAAAATATGAGCTGATGGAGTATGGGTTAGGGATTATAAAGGCTATGATGAGGTATTTCAAGGATTAATATCAAACCGGTTGGAAAGTCACTGGACCCCGGCTTTGTATGTGTGTAGCGTGTGTTCCGGTTTGTCATTCCGGCGCAAGCCGGGAACCAGTGTCTTTTGCCAGCGGTTGTCTGGCCGCATGAGTTAAAAATAGTAGCGGATTTTATCTATGTCAGCAGGCCGTAGACGTATGGATTTTCCGTTGACGGGATAGGGGATTTCCCGTACTATGCTTTCTGGCGAGACCAATCGTAAAAGTGATATCCCCTATAGGAGATTCGCCTGTTATGAGACATGTTATGTTAACCGGATTTGGCGGCATGCTGATCATTGGTCTGATCCTGATAGGATGCGGCCGATCGGAAGATCCAGCGCCTTCGTCCTCCACCTCCGCTGATTTTATGTCCACACCTGCTGATCAATTGCCAGGTATTGTCAAACCGCTGCCGGCGGATGCTGCGCCGACGGAACAACAGATATTCCGTTACCTGCAGTATGAGCCGAACAGCCTGGACGTTTCCATGACCATTTATGAGTCCGGCGGCAGTCCGTTCGTGTTCGAGCGACTTGCCCTGCTCAATCATGAGAATGAATTGGTCCCCGGCGCCGCCGACCGCTGGGACGTGTCCGAGGATGGAATGACCTGGACGTTCTACCTCCACCCCGGCGCCCGATGGAGCGACGATCGGCCGGTCACAGCTTACGACTTTGAATATTCCTTCAAACGCATGCTGGAACCCAACAGCGGCAATGTGTATGCCTTCTTCTATTATGATATCAAGGGGGCCAAAGCATACAATCAGCGGCAGAATCCCGATCCGGAATCCGTGGGCATCAAAGCCATCAACGACCTGACCCTGACCATCGAAACAGAAAAGCCCTGTGCCTATCTTCCTCATATCATGCAGTTTCCTACCTCTTCGCCGGTGCCGCGCTGGCAGGTGGAAAAGTACGGCAAGCGGTGGACCGAAGCGGGGAATTGCGTCAGCAATGCGGTGTATCAGCTTGACGAATGGAAGACGGGCAAGTACATGAGTTTTTCCCTGAACCCGTATTACAATGGCAACAACCCGACCTTTCTCCGAAAAGTATATCGTATCTTCAACGCCTCTGTAAGCAACGCCGGTTCCGGCGGCGCCCTGGATGTGATCGCCTATGACAACGACGAGGTGGACCTTGCCAATGTCCGGCCGATTGAACTGGTACGTATTACTCAGGACCCCAAACTCAAAGACCAACTGTGGTCTTTTGATGCCTTTACCACCTTTTATATTTTTTTTCGTACGCGGCAGCCGCCCTTCGATGACATCCGCATCCGCAAAGCCTTTGCCCATGCCATCGACAAAGCGTCGTTCGTCAAAATTAATCTCCAGGATATGATGTTGCCGGCTTATACGATGCTGCCCCGGAATTTCCCTGGTTATACGGGTGAGAAATATAAAGGTATTCAGGCCTTTGATCCGGACAAAGCGCGCCGATATCTGGCAGAGGCCGGTTTTCCCAACGGCAGAGGCTTTCCAACCATCGAAATGTGGCTGGACAATGCATCGCCGGGCACCCCTATCAGCCAGGCAGCCCAGGCTGTTCAGGAGATGCTGAGGGAAAACCTGAATGTAAAAGTCGAACTGAGAAACGTAGAACGGACCACGTACCGGAATAGTCTCAACAATTGGGTCATGCCGATCAGTATTATCGCTTTCAATTATGATTTCCCGGACCCGCACAGCATGCTGGGTATTATCTGGCGATCACAACCCAGAGGATACAGCCGTCATGATTGGAATAACCCCCGGTTTAATGCACTCATTGATCGGGCTGCCGGCGAAATGAACCAGGATGCCCGTACGAAAATGTATGACGAAGCCGAGGGCGTACTGGTCTCTGATTTCGGTGGTGTATTTCTCTGGCACGTGCTGTCGTATCAATTGCGAAAACCATGGGTAAAAGGGCTACTGGAGAATCAATACGGCAATACACCGCATTATCCCAACCATACCAGTTTTATGGAGATATACATTGGTAAAGACGGATTGCCGGACAATCGACCCGTGCCGAATTGAATGGATGGGAGGGGGGATAGGGCAACGCGTATTAACGTGATACATGGATAGCCTGGTGCTTCAGCGCCGGGATGAGATGAGTAATTAACGTAAAGGATGGTAGGATGGAAGGGTGGAAGGATGGCAGGGGATAAGGCAAAACGTATTAAAGCGATACAGAGGCAGGTTCGTCGGATCGAACAGCATATTGCTTTGCTCGATCAGGTCAGTCGCCGGTTTTCCAGGATTCGGTTAGGTATTGTTATCGGCGCTATTATTGTCGCCTTGATCGTTAATTTTTCCGGCGCCGAAAATATAGCCTGGGGTGTTATCGGACTTGGCATCGTGCTCTTTTTGATCGTTGCCCGTTTTCATGACGGGGTAGAATATGGCTTAAAGAAACATCAGATATGGCGGGGCATTAAATCCACCCATCTGGCCCGAATGAAACTTGAATGGGATCGCCTGCCTGCATCCTCCTCCACCCCATCTGATGACGCACACCCTTTCGACACGGATCTCGGTATTACCGGATCGATGTCGTTGCTTCGCTTATTGGATACATCCACCTCTCAAGGGGGAAGTACCAGGCTAAGCCGGTGGCTGCTGAATCCACTCATCGACCCGGTTCAGATTAGAGCCCGACAGACCGTTGTACAGGAATTAATGCCCTTAACCGCATTCCGTGACCGCCTGACACTTCATGGTCGTATCGCCGACGAAACAATGGACCATCGTTGGGATGGAGAGACGATTCTCCACTGGTTGAATAGGCAGGTCGATGGGCGATCTCTGAAACCCTTTGTCCTTCTGCTCGGCATTTTATCTCTTACAACCCTCGTACTCTATACGCTGCATCAGTTGATACAAATACCGGCGTGGTGGTGGTGGTCTTTTATTCCGTATGTGGTGATATACCTCGGGTTGTATAGCATCAGAAGCGGGGCTATGGATCGGCTCAATGAGGATGCCTCCCTTCTGGCAAAGGTCCTGAAGCCCTTCCGATCTACATTGACCTATCTCGAATCGTATCCGCTGTCCGCAACCCCACAGGTCGAATCGCTTTGCGAGCCCTTTCGCAGTGCAGGCCAACGTCCTTCATCTCTTCTCAATCAACTCGACCGTATTGTTGGCGGCGCCAGTTGGCAAAAAGGCCAGCTACTCTGGCTGATTCTCAACGCGCTTGTACCGTGGGATCTGTATTTTACGTATCGTCTTCAGATCTTTCGCAGACAGGTAAAAGACCATCTTCCGGAATGGCTGGATGCCTGGTATAAATTAGAGGCCTATTGCGCCCTGGCTACCTTCGGGTATTTAAATCCGGAATCGGTCTTTCCCGAAATAAATGAGGGGAACCAGCCGTCTGCTCCTGTTTTCGGAACGCAGCAGCTTGGTCATCCATTTCTTCCCGATGGGGCGCGTGTCTGTAATGATTTCACCATTCAGAAAACCGGTCATATCAGTCTCATTACCGGATCGAACATGTCAGGAAAAAGTACGTTTTTACGTACCCTGGGCATCAATTTTTGTCTGGCGTTCCTGGGCGCACCGGTGATTGCCCGGACATTTACCACGATCCCGTTTCGTTTATTCACCTGCATTAAGGTCAGCGACTCCGTGACAGATGGTGTATCGTACTTTTATGCAGAAGTTAAACGCCTGAAGGCCTTACTCAATAGCCTGGAGTCAGAGGGCCCTCCACTATTCTTCCTGATTGATGAAATATTCCGGGGGACGAATAATCGGGAGCGTTTGATCGGCAGCCAGGCCTATATTCGTGATCTCGCCGACCATCGAGGAACTGGCTGTATTTCCACCCATGACCTGGACCTGGTCAACCTGGAGCAGGCGATCCCCGGTCTTCGTAACTATCACTTCAAAGAAGAGATAAGGGGTGGGGTCATGGTCTTCGATTATCTGCTGCACGAAGGACCATGTCCGACGACCAATGCCCTGAGGATCATGGAACTGGAGGGGTTGTCGGTGGGAGATCCATGACCATATCATCATTACGCAAACAAATGTTACCGGACGGACTGGTGCTGGATATCCATGTGCATCCCGTGCATTGTTTCGGGCCATATACAGTGGCTTCGGTGAAGGAGGATGTACAGAGATTAACCGCATCCGCCCGGCGATCCGGTGTGACGAAGATGTGTGTCTTTTCATTGTGCCCCTCTACGCCATATGAACCAACACCGGATCAGTGCCGTGAGGCCAACGATTATGTGCTGGCGATGCGGGATAAGGCCCCTGAGATCTTTATTCCCTTCTGTTATGTAACCCCGGCCTACCCTGATGAGGCCGTCGCTGAGATCGATCGATGTGTCCGGGGTGCACAGATGGCCGGCATCAAACTCTGGGTGGCGCGCCGTGCGACTGATCCGGGATTGGACCCTATTATGGTCCAGGCTGTCCAATTAGATGTGCCGGTCTTGCAGCATGCCTGGCTGAAGACGACTGGTAATCTGCCGGGCGAGTCCACCCCATGCGACGTGGCAGATCTGGCCCGGCG
>CAJXCW010000229.1 GCA_913051705.1 uncultured bacterium | reverse complement strand
CAAGGTATGACTTCATCGACTTACCGCGTGGTCTTTCAGGGTCTGTCCAACTCGCCCTGAGGCCCCATGAGTCTTAGACATTGTTTGATGTAAACACCCTCTAATATAAACGCGCGAGGAATATGATGGATATTTGGAAAGAGTTCGAACACAACGAAATAACCCATAGCGGCGCCCATTACCTGATGACGATCCATAAATTGATCGACGAGGAAGGATACGCCCGGGTGTCCGATGTAGCCCGGAGCATGCACATCACACCGGGCAGCGCATCGATCATGATCAAGTCTCTCAAGGAAAAGGGGTATTTGGAAGAAGATCGCAACCGGTTTCTGAGACTGACGGATGAGGGCAACCGGTTAGCTCAGTCGGTCTCGTCACATCGTCAGACACTGATTACCTTTCTACAGGATGTATTACATATCGATGCGGAAAAGGCGGAAATCGATGCCTGCAAGATCGAACATCTGATCAGTACTGAAACGGGTGATCGGATGGAACTCTTCCTTAAGTTTCTCTTATCGGGCGAGTCGGACGCCAAAGCCTTCCTGAAGATGTATTGGGATACGTTAGAAAGTGAATTGAAATCGGCATGAAGCATATCGTAACAGGTGATGTTTTTCTTGACCAAAAAAACAGGGACTATCGAATCTGACCGGCAAGTCTGACGATAGTCCCTGAGCAGGACGTGAGGAAGTGTCCCTGAGGGCGACGTGTGTACGTCCGCCCCTCTTTTTTAAATATACATTGGTTTCTATATGAAGTCAATACGTACTTAAAAGGAGTATCCGTAATGCACCACCGTCTCTGGCGTATGCTCATTGGTTTACTGATCTGGCCGCAGGTCTCGTTTGCTCAGTCTATAGACGAGGTGGAAGAACTCAAGCGGCGGATAGACATTCTGGCTCAGGGAATCAAACAGATTAAGCTGGGTGAAGCGACGGTGACAGCAGATCGGAGCCAGCCGTCATGCGGTATCTGATGGAGCCGACCGACCCGTTTTCCGTCGTCAATCTCCCGTGGCAACCGACGCTTCAGCACCTTCATGTCCTGGTCGCCCCGCTTATGGTCTTCGCCGTCGGTTTAATATGGAAAAAACATATCGCCGCTCTCATTCGTAAACGAAAATCCGCCGAAAAACGGCTGGAATCACCAAATCTTGAACGCCAACCCGGTTATGCCGTAACCCATTGATTACAGATATCTTAAAAAAGTCTATTGTTTTTCAATCACCATTCACCATTCACCAATTGACTATGCTTTCTCTAAATGAACTACATCCCGGCGACAGGGCGACCATCCGCAGCATTCAAGGCACGACCGTAGAAGAGGCGCATCTTATGGAAATGGGCCTGCTACCCGGTACCGCCGTGGAACTGATCAAACGCGCCCCGCTGGGCGACCCGATCGAACTGCGCGTCCGTCGCTACCACCTCTCCATAAGACGCTCTGAAGCCCATGCGATTATGGTAGAGAAATTAACTGATTGACTAATTGGTTGATGGTATGTGCCCTTTAGACACGAGGCGGGAGGTGGAAACCACCTGCAGTGACTTCGAGCGCTTTGCGGTTTGGGGCTGACTGATTATCAATCACCAAATCACCAAAAAGCACAGCGAGCGAAGCGGAGTGCGTTCTAAATAATGCCTCGGAGAGGCGCTCCTTACTTTCGATGACGCGTAGCGGCATCCATCACCAAATGACCAAATGCCCCACATCTCATCACCATACGCCGACGTCGCCCTTATCGGCAACCCTAATACCGGTAAAACGTCCATCTTCAACGCCCTGACGGGGCTTCGTCAGAAAATCGGCAACTATCCCGGTGTGACCGTTGAGAAGAAGACCGGCACAGTCCTCGGATCCGGTGGCGAACAGGTTCGGCTTCATGATTTACCGGGGATGTATAGCCTGACACCGAAGTCCATGGACGAAAAAATCGCCAGGGACGTGTTGATGGGCGAATGGGACGAACAACTGGACATCCGGCTTGTTGTGGTTGTCGCTGACGCCGCCAATCTCAATCGGAATTTATATCTGGTTACGCAGGTGATCGACCTGGGCATCCCTGTTGTTGTCGCTCTGAATATGATGGACAGTGCGAAATCGGAGGGCGTTCATATCGACGTAGAGGCTTTATCGGAGCATCTCGATGTGCCGATTGTACCGGTCGTTGCGACCAGGCAACACGGCCTGGATCTTTTGCGTCACGAGATGTTCGCCCAGGTGACTGCCCCGGAAACAAGGGGAAAAACGGGGACGCTGACTCTGGATGAGGCGCTCAACGCCTCCTTAACACCGATTGTGGATTGGCTTGAGGAACACACGCGCCTGACCGCAGCAGCTCAGACGGCTGAAGCCTTACGGGTGGTCTCGAGTGATCTGGCGCTGGAATCCTGGATGAGCGACCATTATACCGAAGCATGTAAAAATGACCTGAAAACAGCTACTCAATCTATCCGTGATCATCTGGAAGCGAAGGACATTTCATGGCGCATACTTGAAGCGAAACTTCGATATGAGCAGATCGACGATCTGTATGAGCAGACTGTTCAAGAGAACCCCGAAGCAGGCCAGAGTTTCAGTATGCGCCTCGACCGGGTACTCACCCACCGATTCGCAGGGCCGATGATTGTCCTTGCCTTGTTCGCCTTAATCTTTCAAACCATTTTTTCATGGGCTGAAGGGCCGATGGATGCGATTGAAGGCGGCATCGGCGCCCTGGGCGAATATATCGTGACCCGGATGCCCGAAGGGATGTTACAGAGCCTTATTGTGGACGGCATTATTGCAGGCGTAGGCGCCGTGCTGGTCTTTCTACCGCAGATTCTATTTCTCTTCTTCTTCCTGGCGCTGCTCGAAGATACCGGCTATATGGCCCGTGTTGCCTTTCTCATGGATCGGTTGATGAAAGGGCTCGGCCTGTCCGGTCGGTCGGTCATCCCTCTGCTGTCGTCCTTTGCCTGTGCCATTCCGGGCATTATGGCGACCCGTACCATCGCCAGTTGGAAAGAACGGCTCGTGACGATCATGATCGCCCCGTTGATGAGCTGCAGCGCCCGCCTGCCGGTTTATATCCTGATGATCGGCGCCTTTATTCCCGACACCCCCGTACTCGGTATCTTCTCGTTGTCGGGCATCACCCTGCTGGCCATGTATCTGCTCGGCATTGCGGGCGCCATAGGTGCGGCGTTGGTGTTCAAATGGTTTTTTATGCCCGATGCGCCGTCTACCACATTTATCATGGAACTGCCACCGTACAGGCGGCCCTCATTGCGCTGGGTTCTCCTGCAGATGTACGAACGCGCTAAAGTATTTATTACTGACGCGGGGCAGATTATACTGGCCATATCGATCGTGTTATGGTTTCTGGCCTCCTATCCGAAATCCGATGATTATGACATGGTAGCGGCCCGAGAACGTATTCAACAGAGTTACGCTGGTCAACTCGGTCATTGGATCGAACCGGCTATAGAACCCCTCGGCTTCGACTGGAAACTAGGCATCGGCCTCATTACGTCATTTGCCGCCCGGGAAGTGATGGTCAGCACCCTGGCCACGATCTATAATGTAGAAAAAGCCGACGAAACGTCCGTGGATCTGAGAACGGCGTTACAGAATGAAACCGATCCAGCCACAGGCGAGCCGATATACACGCCGCTTGTGGCGATCTCATTGATGGTGTTTTTCGTCTTTGCCTGCCAGTGCATGGCAACGGTCGCCATCGTCAAACGCGAAACCAATAGCTGGCGCTGGCCCATTATTATGATTGCCTATATGACCATCCTGGCATATATTGCCTCGTTCGCCGTCTATCAGGGCGGCCGGATTTTTGGATTTGGATAAGGGGAGACTATGAAACAACGAAACAATGCATTGTAATAACTCTATATCGTTTCGTAGCTTCGTAGCTTTACCATTTCCCATCATGGACCTTCAAACCATTCTAACATACCTGATCGTAGGCCTGGCAGCCGGCTTTGTCATGCTCACCTTTATCCGCCAGTTTTCATCCCGGGATGGCGGGTGTACCACCTGCGCGCATTGCAGCCCCGAAACATCACACGAGACGCCCCAGGCCAGAGAGTTGATCCAGGTGGATATGCCAGACAAATAAAGTGGTGATTTGGTGATTAAAAAGATAAAAAACAAATCAACAAATTAACAAATCAACAAATAGAAAGGCTTCCATGTCCATCGTCGACACCATACGTAATCGACGTTCCATATACGATTTTAAACCGAAACAGGTACCGAAGGACGTCATCGCACAAATCCTGGAACCGGCCGTTTGGGCCCCGAACCATAAATTGACGGAACCCTGGCGTTTTCTGGTTATTAACGGCCGAACGAAGGAGAAGCTGGCCCACATATACTGCAAAATACAACGCATAAAAACAAAATCGGAAGACCCGGCCGTATTGGAAAAAGCAACGGAAAAGGGCTACGCTAAATTGATGGGGAAACCAACCATTATCGGGGTCGTTTGTAAGAAAGACAAGGATGCGCTCCGGGCGAAAGAGGATTATGCCGCCACCTGTTGCGCCATACATAACATTTTACTGACCGCATGGGAACGGGGCATCGGCATGCAGTGGAGTACCAGCGGATTGATAAACGATCCGGAATCGCTCGAATTATTACAGATCAGTCCGGTAGAAGAGGAAATTATCGGCTTTCTATATACCGGCTATCCCGCCGAAGTCCCGGAACGAAAACGTGTGCCCGCATCGGACCGGACGGTATGGTTTGATTAAAACAGTTGAACAGGAGCTCTCATGTCCGTTATATCAAAAGAACGGTTCGCTACTGGATTTCAGTGGACGGCTTACATGCAGGACAGTGCAAAAAATCTCGAACGATTTCACGAAAATCATGATGACTTCACGCTTGAACAGGATGATGCGGATTTTTTCTCACATCTCACCGTTTCTGTAAACGTGCTGATCCTGGCTGAAGATTGGTGCGGCGATGTGGTGCAGAGCCTGCCGCCCATTATTCGGATACTGGAACAAACGCCCCATCTCGAATATCGTATTTTTAAGCGGGATGAAAATCCGGATATTATGGATCAATACCTGACCGACGGCAGCAAAGCTATTCCTTTCCTTGTGTTTATGGACCAGGATTTAAACGAACGGGCCCAATGGGGACCACGGCCTGCCGACTGTCAGGCGATTATGCGGAACAACAAAGGCAAGATCCCCATGGATGAAATCTACCCTCAATTACGAGCCTGGTATAAAGAAAACGGCAACGGCCCCCTGGTGCAGGAGATTAGAGCCATCCTGGAACAGATATAGGGAAACTACGAATCAGCGAATCACGAAACGTTTTTATTCGTAGTTTCGTAGCTTCCATAAAACATAGATGCCCGAAACCATCACCGAAATCAAACGCAACATCGACAAACCGGACCAGACATTTGACTGCCGGTTGCTCCATCATGGGGGAGATCGGATGGTCATCTCGTACGTTACTTCCCGCCCGTACAGTATCGCCGATATCCGGATCGCGCCCCATACCTTGACGCTGGCCTATTACGAAGAAAGACTTCCTTACATTCTCTGGAAGATGATGGCACCCGATGGTCAGCTATTCGGCCATTATGTCCATCTATGCGAACAGGTTCGTATTACCCCGGATACCGTCGAATATCAGGATTTGCTGCTGGATCTCTGGTTTTTCACCGATGGCGCCCACCGTCTTCTGGATGAAGATGAATTACAGGCAGCCCGCGCAAAGCATCTGATACCTGACGATACGGTCGTCCAGGTTCATGACACAGCAAACGATATCATCTGCCGATTTCCCCAGATCCGTTCTTCCTTCGATACCCTTCTCGAAAAGATCCACTCCATCCCCTGACCTGATACCTGCTATCCACCTTAAGCCTCTATCCTACCGCCCTGCCATCCTTCCATATGCCCCCCGGAAGACCACTGTGTTTACTGATCTAAAACAAAACACAAAGCACAAAGCACCCGTTATTATAGAAATTCGCTTGACAACATACCGCTAAATCCCTATTTTGATGACTAGAATAATTCAGTGTAAACGGCCAGGGCTCTTGTTTCCGTGAATCAATAGGAGATAGGGGCTTTTGTTGTTACGCTGCGAGGAATCACCTGCCACCCATGCCATCATTGAAAAACGCCGTTACCCATCGCATGTCATCCAGAGGGATTGACCCCCTCGCGCTGTTTGGACAGCACGATTCCTGCCTACGCACCATCGAAAGTGAATTCGACGCTAAAATCATCGTTCGTGGTGAGGATGTAATTATTACGGGCGAAGAAGCAGAGGTACAGCAGGCTGCCAGTACGTTACGGCAGTTAATGCGATCTGTACAGCAGGGTCATAGCTATGAAGTCAATGATATCATCCGTGCCACACGATCTATAAAAGAAAATGGAGACGACGCCAAACCGTTTTCCGGTGAATCTCTGGATATCATGTCCAGGCGGGAACAGATTCGGGCGCGTGGTCCTAATCAACAGAAATATGTCGAAGCAGTCAGGAAAAACGACATCGTTTTCTCTATCGGTCCGGCCGGTACAGGTAAAACATATCTGGCCGTCGCCATGGCCATGTCGGCCCTGCGACGTCGGGAGGCCGAACGGATTGTGCTGGCAAGACCAGCTGTTGAAGCGGGTGAGAGCCTCGGCTTTTTACCCGGCGACCCCCAGGAAAAGATCGATCCCTATCTGAGACCGTTGTACGATGCGCTGCACGATATGGCACCCACGAACAAGGCCGAACGTCTGATCGAAGACGGGACTATAGAAATTATCCCGATGGCCTATATGCGAGGCCGAACATTTAACAGTGCCTTTGTCATCCTCGATGAAGCGCAAAATACAACCAGGGCCCAGATGAAAATGTTCCTGACCCGCCTTGGAGCCAATTCAAAAGCCATCATTACTGGTGATGTCACCCAGATAGACCTGCCGGAGGATAAGGTGTCCGGTCTGGTTCATGTGCAGCAGGTACTGAATCGTATCAAAGGTATTGCCTTCGTTTATCTGACGGAAACGGATGTCGTGCGCCATCGCCTGGTACAGGACATTATCAAAGCCTACGAAAAGGTTGAGGAAAAGGAGAAGAACTAACGCGAACAAAGCACAAAACACCTTCTTCTGTGCAAATCGAAACCACCCTGCCCACGCTGGATGTTCCGCGTGAGGCGCTTGTTGAATCTATCTGTCGGGTGTTAAAAGGCGAAGGCCGGGACCATGCGGCCGTCACGATGATCTTTATAGATGATGCCTACATCCGGCGGTTAAATCGTGAATATCGCCATCTGGATCGCGCAACGGATGTCCTGTCGTTTAAGATGGACGACGACACCACGCCTGATCAAGATCTGCTGGGCGAGATATACATCTCCATGGATCGCGCCCGGGATCAGGCAGTCCGTTATCATGTGTCCGTGGACGAAGAGTTGCAACGACTCGTAGTCCATGGGTGTCTGCATCTGCTCGGATATGACCATCACCGCACGGCAGAACGAAGGGTGATGCGTCAAAAAGAAGCCCATTATCTGAGCTCAGATACCGGCTCGATCTCAGAAGGTTAACAGGGAGACACCTGTTTTGGATGATGACATACCCCTATTGGCTTCATCGGTTATCTTTTTAGGATGTACCCTATACGCTCTGCTCCTCTCCGGGGCGGAAGCCGCTTTCTCTTCCCTGCCCAAAGTGACGCTCCAGGAACTCAAAACCGCCCACGAAGGCGGACAGACCAGCCGTGTGACGCGCTGGCTGGACAACCAGGAACGCCTGTTCGCTACACTGCTCATTGGTAAAACGGTTATGATCACCGGTGTTGTAATTTCCACCGCAGCACTGGCTTTAGTCACACCGGCAATCTCGGTAATCGGTGTCCCGATTACCCTAGCGATGGCGGGCCTGTTTTCACTGGTTTACCTCTTTGTACTCATAGAATGGCTGCCGCGTCTTCTCGTGACCCGGTATTCCGAGCCGGCGGTTCGTGTCTCTGCCGCGCTGGCCCTGTTCACCTCCTGGGTATTCTGGCCGCTCGTCACCCCGCTTATGGCCCTGAACAGGAAAATATCAAAACAGGGATTGTTCAGTAGCGGCCGAAATCCATACTGGATCGATGATGAACTGCACCGGATTCTGGAGCTCGACGAGACGCACGAACTGCAACCCGATGATAAAGAGATGATCAGCAACATTATCGAGTTGCATGACACCAGCGTGCGTGAAGTAATGATCCCTCGGGTTGATATGGTCTGCGCAGAAGTTACGATGGACATTCCGAAACTGCGGGAACTCATCCGTAAGGTGGGCCACTCCCGTATACCGGTTTATAAGGACAGTATCGACCAGATACTGGGCATCGTCTATGCTAAAGATCTCCTTGAAAATGAAGAAGCGCCCGAGAAAAAGAGGACGATAGAAAAAATGTTACGTCCTCCCTATGTGATACCGGAAACGAAAAAAGTGGACGAATTACTTCGAGAATTTCAGAGGGAGAAAATTCACCTGGCCATTGTGGTGGATGAGCACGGCACCATTGCGGGCCTGGTGACATTGGAAGATTTGATTGAAGAGATTGTGGGCGAAATTCAGGATGAATACGATGATGAGGAACCGATGTATGAAAAATTAGCCGATGGATCCATCGTGGTCGATGCCAAATTGAATATCGACGCCCTGAATGAGATGCTGGACATTGAAATTATCCCCGAAGAATTTGAAACCATCGGAGGACTGGTTTATAACGAACTCGATCGGGTACCGGAACAGGGGGAAATATTGAGTTATCGAAATCTACGCATTGCCGTCCGTGAAGTGGAAGACCGGCGGATTATAAAAGTGAGCATCACCAAGCTGAATCCTGAACCATCATCAGAAAACGAAACAATGGAAGACAGGGATAGTAGAATGGTGATTTAGTGATTGGGTGATTGAAAGACAAAATCTCAACTCCAACTCACCAATTCACCAACTCACCAATTCACCAACTCACCAACTCACTCATGTCCCATCATCGTCCCAACATCATTCTCATCATGACCG
>CAJXCW010000228.1 GCA_913051705.1 uncultured bacterium | reverse complement strand
TCATAACTCATAACTCATAACTCATAACTCATAACTCATAACTCATAACTCATAATTGATATTGCTTCTCTACCCGGAGGGAACTATGCACCCTGTCCGTCTGTCAATCATCACCTACAACATATGGAATACCATGCGCTGGGATGTGCGCGAGCCCGCGTTGCGACAGTTTGTGGAATTGTTCAACCCGGATATCCTTTGCCTGCAGGAACTGCGCGGCGAGACGCAGGCGTGTCTTGATGAGGCGATGCCGGGACACACGCGGGTGCATGATGGCTTTGAGGGGTGGACCAGTGAAGGCACGATCTACTGGAACCGGACCTACTTCTCAGAGGTGGAACACGGCATAGAGGATGTGGGCATGCTGGAAGAGAAACGCCGCCTTTTCTGGGTACGGCTGAAACTGACCGGACAGGATCGAACCCTATTTGTAGGCAGCGCGCATTACACGTATCAGGGTCATCCCATTGAGCGCGACACCGGGCAGTCCCCCCGGATCGAGCAGACGCGCCGCACCATCGAAGCCATGCAGCGACTGGTCGGTGAAGATGAGCCGGCCGTTTTCATGGGCGATCTGAATGATCCCGTGCATCCGGTGCGTATGATGCACGAGGCGGGCTATGTCAACTGCTTCTCTGCGCTGGGCATACCCACCGTACCGACGCACCCGGCCTATCCTACGACCAACATCCTGCCGGGCGCCCGGACCACACAACAAACGATAGACTGGATCTTCGCGAACAAACATGCCCGCGCGGTAGCGGCCCAGGTACCGCACTGCTATCATGGCGATGTGGCGCCGTCGGACCACTGGCCGGTTCTTGCGGTATATGAGGTGTGAGGAAGGGGGGTGGTTAAGGCCGAGATCGTAGAATGGCCGTTTCATTCAGATGTAATGGTATCCCCTGAGAGGCCGTTTTGCCGTATGGTTACCGCCGGAGAATCACCGCCAAAAAACGCTTGACGCCATAGGGGGAGCGTGTTATTTTGCCGCGAAGGTTAAGAGATGGCATGGATGCGACAAATGTGGTGAGAAACCTATTCTCCGTTTTATTAAGATATATGATGAAGTATTGACTCCACCTGCTTCTTTTCCGCTGGCAGTATCTCCAGAAAAACCCTATATCCCTCACCATCAGAGATAGTCGAAAAATTGACATGCAATGAAGGATTTGAATGTGGCTCTATCAGATAGACGCGTACTGGTGACAGGGGGAAGCGGGTTTATCGGCAGTCATCTGGTGGAAGGATTCCTTCGGCAAGGTGTCGATGTAACGGTCTTATAACGTCCGGAAACTGACTGGCCTGAACACCTCTCGCATATCCGCAAAGATGTCCGTCTGCTTCAGATGGATATTCAGAATGCCAAATTTGAATCCGTCCTAAGAGAGAGTCAATACGATGCGGTGTTTCACCTGGCAGGTATTGTGGATGTACCGCGTTCGGTCGCGCAACCGTTTGATGACTTCGAGAGGAATGTCGTTATATCTCTTCGTCTTCTCGAACTTTTGAGACTCAAGAGCCCGGATACTTCTTTCATCAATACTTCCTCGGTGGCTGTCTACGGGAATCCGATAAAACTACCAACGCCCGAGACGGAGTTGACCAATCCGCGGACGCCGTACGGTGTGGGGAAATTGCTGATCGAGAAATATGTTACGGTTTACAGCCAACTTTACCAGATGCCTGCCGTATCACTTCGTTTTGTATCCGTATATGGTCCTCGCCAACGTAAGCAGGTTATTTATGATTTTATGACTAAATTGTATGCCGAGCCGAATTCGCTAACCTTACTCGGTAACGGTACGGAAACTCGGGATCTGATATATGTTGGCGATGTCGTTCGTGCTTTTCTAATAACGTTTGATCGGGGCAGTCGTAGTGGTGATGTCTACAACGTCGGGACGGGTCGTTCCCATACGATTATGCATGTTGCAGAAACCGTTGCGAGGACCATGGGTGTTACGCCGCAAATCAAGGTCTCTGGAAAGGTTCGCGCCGGCGATTCTGCCAACTGGTGTGCAGACATTACCAGGATAGGACAGATCGGTTTTTCTCCTCAGACTGAATTGAATCAGGGGATAGCTGAAACGGTCGCCTGGTTCCGAAGCGCTGAATAAGAGCTTATCCTAAAAGTAGGCCCGTACAACCTAAAGAAATCTTATGATAGCGAAAAATGAAAAGTATGTGAATAGGTTGGAGTCAAGGGTCATTTCAATCCCGGATCTATCAATCTGCATAGTCAATTGGAATACCAGAGATCTTACAGATCAATGTCTGCATTCAATCTATGCCACCAAACAACACGTATCATTTGAAGTTGTTGTCGTCGATAATGGCTCTGAAGATGGAAGCCCGGAATGGATAGCAGGGCATTATCCCCAGGTCGGTCTGATCCGTAATCTGGAAAATCGTGGGTTCGGCCGTGCGAATAACCAAGCTATACACATCAGCAAAGGACGCTACTGTCTTCTGTTGAACAGCGACACCATGGTCTTTGATAGTACGCTGGATGTTTTGGTTGAGTTTATGGATGGCCATCCCGATGCCGGGGTTATCACCGGTAAGGTATATGCAACATCCGAAGCCGATGAGATCCTTATCTCGTATGCGCCAACACTGCCATCTCCCAGAATTTTGCTCTTCAATGATTTGATCAGTATTACCGGGTTAAGAAGTTTATTTCCTGACAGCAAGTGGATAAAAAAACTGATATGGTCAGGATGGCACCCGGAGGACGAACAGGAAGTCGCGCTTGTTACGGGCGCCTGCATGTGCGTAAGACGTGAGGCCTTCGAAGAGGTGGGCCTGTTTGATGAAGCCATTTTTATGTATATGGAAGAAACAGACTGGTGTCATCGTTTTCTACTGGCCGATTGGAAAATATACTACACCCCGCAGGCTGCTATCGTCCATCTTTGTCAAGGGAGTAGCCGTCTGAGAAATGACCGGGACCGATTATATTACGAGAGCCTATGTTATTATTTCAAGAAACATTATGGCTATTCCGGTATGATAAAGTATCAATTACAGGAACTCCTTCTGCTCAGGTGGTTACGATACCTGCATCGCTTCTGGCAGCGATATCGTACATGACAGAGATCCAACCTTTCCGATACCATCATGATGATTTCCTTCTGATGATAGATACCATTTCAATCTGTATTATACGCTCCTGTAATGTAATGAGGCATTAAGTAATACTAATTGATAGCTATGTTATGCGCCATGTATGATTGAATATAACAGATTGAAAACAATAGTCTTTCAATTATAATTTATAATTCAACAATTGATATAAGATGTCTCAAGATCCCTCCTCTGACAAAGTAGAATTATCGCTTTGTATTTCAACCTATTTATCATGTGATTACTTGCGAGCCTGTCTTACTTCCGTCTATCTTTATCCTCCAGCCTGTTCTTATGAAATTGTAGTCGTTAACGACTATTCAGGTGACGGCACCGCGGAAATGGTGCAAGAGGAATTTCCAGAGGTCATTTTCATCGAAAATCAGGAACAGGTGGGCAATTGCAAAGCGTACAACATGGGGTTTCAACATAGCAGGGGACAGTACATTCTTTTGTTGGATGCTGATGCTGAGCTCATCATGGATACCGTCAAATCGCTCATGGATTTTATGTATACGCATCCGGATGCCGGGATGGTGACCTGCCGCCTGGTGTACCCTGACGGCTCCCCCCAACCGTCCGGTCAGCGTTACCTGTCCATACGTCGTTTGATCTGGCAACGTCTGGTCACCTTGCTGCGGCTTCCCATCGATATTTATCATCATCGCTATAGAAACTATGATGCCGTCGAAGAGGTGGATGATGTTCCTTTTACCTGTTTGTTGATACGCAGAGAATTAGGGGAACCGGACGGTTATCTTGATGAAAATATCTTCCTGTTTTATCCCGATGTTGATCTTTCTTACCGGGTTAGATCGGAAGGATGGAAAATATATCAGATACCTTATTGCAAAGTACTGCACCACAGAGGTGTCAACCGTAAAAAACCGAGTGTCCGGGTTATCGTAAACGGCTATCGTGACGAGGTGTATTTTTTTAAGAAGTGGTATGCTTCGTACCAAGTTTTTTCCCTTAAATTAATTCAGACCGCTGAGATCATGATTCGGATGGTTTCCTGGACGGGAGCTTATCTTATGCGTACCGGACAACGAGAGATGATGCAGGAGAGATGCCGAGGTGGGATTACCATCTTGAAATTTATATGGTTTGATCAGGGTGTTCCCCCCCACCAGTTACCCGCTGCCCGCCGATGATACACATAAGACACCAGCATCAAAATCACCCCAAGCCCGATAAAGGAAACAATCCGATACAGCGTATCCAGAAACGACAAGTCGTAAACAAACATCTTGAGAACCGCACAGCCAAAGAAGACCATCGCGGTAATACGTATGACTTGAGTACGTTGCCACATGCCCAGAGCCATAATAATCACGGCATCGATAAGCCAAACGCCCGACACCGCCAGTTGCCGCATATTTTTGAGGGTGTCCAGATGATCACCTGTAGCCGATTGTATCTGTAGTCTGAAATAATCATTCATTTCCACGGTGGTCCATACGAAGAGCACGACGATACCGGCTATCTGTAAGGCATGTCGCTGCTTTTGTTCAGAGGCGGTGTCGATATTTCGGATAAAAAATCCGCACAGCAACAGGGCGCCGGCCAGGATACAGTAGGCGCCGGTGCGCGCGGTGAGGATAGGCGTAAACCAGGATGCTGATTCGTACCACAGGCCATTGTTTATGGAAATAAGTGTCAATGCCGCAGGACCAAAGAGTCCCAGCGCAGCCTTCCAGAGAAACGATCGCCGAACGTATACCCCCGCCCAGAACAGAGCAAGCGCTTCCAGAGACCAGAAGACGACTCGAACAAAATCATCGAATTGAATCGCCGTAGCGATAACCAGCAGCAGCATGGCCGTGATCGCATAGGTGGTCTCGGCCCTCAGATCATCAGAACGCCGGACGACGATCAGGAGAAGACCGCCGTATGCCAGGCATAATGCCAGAGTTGCGGCCGCCGTCCAATCCGGGAAGGCGGCCTCGGTCAGGGACATGATTGCCAGAAAAATACACACCGCGTTCAGTGATTCGATCAATCGGCGTAACAGTAAATTCGCCGATGAAGCGCTCAACGTTCGATACAGATCGAGTCCCGCGAACAGGCTCCACCATATCACAAGGAACAGCAAAGCTACCGATGTATGATGATCCCGGGTATTGGCCTCAGCATACCAGAAGGCATAGACCAGATACGTCGCCCCGATGGTCAGCAGTTCCAGGACGTCCCAGTGGCGTTTTTTAAGCAATACGGCTATCAGTCCGATATTCAGCAGCGTGATATAGGTAAACAAGCCCACCGTATTAACGGTCTCTGTACTCAGCAGAAACGGCGTCAGGAATCCACCGGCCCAGGCCAGAAACGATATGGCGGCAGCGTTGTAGTATAACGCCAGGTAGAAGGCGACTGCCGTGACGCCGATCATCAGACAGAAAGTGACGATCTGCGGCACGAGGCCGTAGAAATCGAACGCCGCATACACCGTCAGGTACAGAATCGCAATGCCCGTTCCTATCAAGCCCTGGGCGAAGATAGACAACCCTCGGCCATGTAACCGGATGCCGCCGCCGATCAGCAGCAAACCGGCGACCCCGCCGATCAGTATCCGCATGATCTCATTCAGCCAGTTGTTGTCGAACGCATATTTAAGAAAAAACCGGTGCCCAGGATAATCGCGATAGCCCCGACCAGGTTCATCACCTTACCGCCCAGGAGCGCTTCCCACTCTTCACGCGTGCGCGATGGGGTGCGTATACGCTGTTGAGGCACAGAGGTGGCAGGCCTGGGAGGCGCCTGAACATGCTGTTCATCTACCGTTTTCTCATCCGATGTACGCTCCACCTGCAAACGGCGGACGGCGTCCTCCAATCTATTGACCTTGCCGGAAAGCAACGCGACTTTCCCGCCGAAAAGCAACAGGATAAGCAGCAAAAGAAATATGGTTAAGATTTCCATAAGGGGTAGGTAGTAATACCAACTGTTGAACTGCGGAGCGCTCGCTGAAGCTCGTAGGGATCAGCAATTATGATGGCATGTGTCCTACAGACACGATACGAACCCTTCGGGGTTGATAACATTATAATTTTCTTAAGTTATAATGAATTATACAAGGTCTATCGTATGACAATTGGGATAACCTGAGGTTACGCAGCGCATCATCATTACGTAGCTGCATATCATCAGCGCAGATGGCGGGTGGCGCATGGCGTATAGCACGTGGTCTGATAAGGATGATAACAATCATAAATCTACCGGCAAACTAATCATTCGTCAAACATAATGTGGTCGTTGACAAGCATAGCGCCTTCAAATATATTCTGCATAGTATACTATTACCAATCCTTATGGTATGGTCATTTTATCTCAAAACCTCGTGCAGAAAAGCGTTGCGCCTGTTCCGCACTCCGAATTTGAAAGGGAGTTTCCATGTCAGCCATCTATCGCGTAGGCATCATCGGCTGTGGCAGTATTTCGCATATGCACATGACAGGGTATCTCGGTGACGAACGTTATCAGGTCGTTGCCCTGGCAGACCCGGTGGCTGAAGCGGGCCAGGCATTCGGAAGTCAATACGACATCTCGAAGCGGTATACTGATGCCCGTGAGATGCTGGGTCAGGAAAGTCTGGATATCGTCAGCATTTGCACCTGGCACAAGCTACATGCCCCAATGACGATCGCGGCCTGCGCCCGTAAACCCAGGGCCATTCTTTGTGAAAAACCGATGGGCGTCAATCTGGGCGAATGCGACGAGATGATGATCGCGGCCAAACGTAACAACGTCAAACTGGCCATCGCCCACCAACGACGATTCAATCCGGTCTGGACCGACGCCCGAAACCTGATCGCTGAAGGAGCCATCGGCGCCCCCATGCAAGTAACGACCAGCGGCAGCCAGGGCTTACTAAATGACTGTTCGCATCTGCTCGATTTTATGCGGTACGTCATGAGTGATCCCACGGCCGAGTGGGTTATGGGGAACATAGAACGCAAGACCGACCGTTATGAAAGAGATATCCGCATCGAAGATCGCAGCGCTGGTATCATCGGCTTCGATAACGGCGCTGTGGGTCAGTTGCTTCAGGAACTGCATTCGCAGCGCCGTCAGGGCGGTAGAGTATACGGCGAAGACGGCATCATGGATATCGATGAACGGCGTATACGCCTGCTCAACAGCAAGACCGGCGGCTGGGAAGAACGACCTTCTACCGGCGAGGACCCGAGCGTGGGACAGGCAACTGAACTGGCGGACTGGATCGAAGGCAAAGTCGAACATCGTGGTGAGGCCTCCCATGGCCGGGCGGCCATTGAAATCATTATGGCGATTTATGAATCCGCCCGGTTGCATGAAGTCGTCCAGATGCCGGTACAGACCCATTGTTCGCCCATCGATGTCATGATCGATAACGGCGACCTCCCGGTAGAGCGCCCGGGGCGATACGACATCAGAGCGTTTCTATTACGTGGCGAAGAGATGCAGGGAGAGTAATGAAAATGGTGATTTGGTGATTGTAAAACCTTAGTTTGGAGATGTAATGAACCATATTACACGACAATAAATAGAAAAGACCTGTACCGGGTTTGGAGTTGACTGCGTTTTGTCCTTGAATCAACAAATCACCAAATCACCATTTTCTTTATTTCGGAGACTGGAATGAATGTAACAGACAAATCGGAGATCGGTCGGACCGGACTGATGGTCGGGCGGCTGGGGTTGGGCGGAGCGCCGCTGGCCGGGCTGTATGCTGGCGTATCCGATGAACAGGCGTATACCACGATTGAGCGTCATCTCGAATGTGGTATGAATTTTTTGGATACCGCGCCGTTATACGGTAGTGGCGTGAGCGAAACCCGACTGGGTCACGTCTTGTCGGGTCGTGACCGGGATTCGTTTGTGCTGGCTTCCAAAGTCGGGCGGTTGCTGGTCCCCGATCCGAACCGGCCGCAGGATGTGTGGTCTGCGGACCTGCCGCCTATAAAAGCAATATTCGACTACAGCTATGATGCAACGATGCGGTCCCTTGAAGAAAGTCTTGAACGTCTGAAGCTCGACCGGGTAGATATTCTACACATTCATGATCCGGATAACGACTTTGACGCCGCCATGAGTGGCAGTTATAAAGCGCTTGAAAAACTGCGCACCGAGGGGGTCATCAAGGCCATTGGCGCAGGTATGAACCAGGCCGAGATGCCGGTGCGATTTGCCAGGGAGGGCGATTTTGACTGTTTCCTGCTTGCCGGTCGTTATACGCTCATCGATCATACCGGTTTAAAAGAGTTGCTGCCTGTCTGTACGGAAAAACACATCAGTATCATCGTGGGCGGTCCCTACAACAGCGGCATCCTGGCCATGGGCGCGGTGGAAGGCGCCACATTCGACTACAGTCCTGCGCCGCCTGATATCATGGACAAAGTACGGCGTATCGAAGCCGTATGTGATCGTCATCAGGTGCCCCTCAAAGCGGCAGCACTCCAATTTCCCCTGGCCCATCCTGCTGTGGCCGCGATCATCCCCGGTGGAAGAAGTCCGGTGGAAGTGGACGAAAATGTAGCCCTGGTTCAGTATGATATCCCTGCAGATTTTTGGTCTGCGTTGCGGTTCGAAGATCTGATACCCGACGAAGCGCCGACACCGGTGTAAGGCAGCCTGTGGGCATGTCCGATCTCGCAGGCTCAACACCGATTTCATACGGAGGCCACATATTATGGATACATACAGCCATGCTATTCTGGGGACTGTTTTCCTCTTGCTGGCTTACGCCAGCACATTCCTGATGTTCAAGCTATGGGGCTATCCGTTCGACAAAGAAAAACTCAAAAGCTCCGCCCCACCTGCCCTGATGTTGACCCACCGGTTGATCGGATACGCCTATTTAATTATATACCTCTATTTTATGTCCGAGATGCTACCCCGACTCTGGAATTATCAGGTTGAGTTCCCCGCCAGGACCGTTGCCCATCTTCTTC
>CAJXCW010000227.1 GCA_913051705.1 uncultured bacterium | reverse complement strand
GAGGCTGGTCGGCGCTCAGCCGCCGGGATGCAGGGAGATGCCAAATGGTCGAGCCGGGGGCAAAAGAGGCATGCGGCCGTGTGGATGGTGCAGAAGATATTCGGACAGTGGGACGCGCTGCTTGCCGAAGAGGCCGTGCCGGCGGACTATCCCTATCTCGTTGGTCTTCATACCTACACCAGGGGCAGCGCCCACGTTGGCGTCGGTGACCTTGACGGCGCGAAGCGGCAGCTTCAGACCCTCGAAAAGATGCTCCAAGACCCGGAAATTGATTCGGCCCGTATCGGCGTAGCGCCGGTCTCGGCCGTGTTGTCCCTGGCCTACGCCGGTCTAGATGGCGAGATCAAAGAAGCCGAGGGCGACCTCGACGGCGCCATCGCCGCCTATGAAGCGGCCGTCGAACTGGAAGACACGTTCCGCTATATCGAACCACCGGAATGGGCCCAGCCGATGCGCCACTATCTCGGTGCGGCTTTACTGAAGGCTGATCGCGCAAAAGATGCGGAGGCGGTGTATCGCCGGGATTTAAGTTGGAACCAAAACAATGGCTGGTCGCTTTTTGGACTGTCACAGAGCCTCGAAGCCCAGGGAAGGACCGCAGAAGCTAAAGAGGCACTAAAAAAGTATCAGACCGTTTGGAGGGGTGCTGATGTGATGCTCGCGCGGTCACGATTGTAGTAAAAAGGGTGAGATACGAAAAAAGCTAAACAAGTTTTATGCAATGGTTAACGTGCTTTATCATCCGTTGCTTATACCACGGCGGATTTTGCACCATATACAGAGATCGAGGTGCTCACGCTGCCGATACCTACCGAAGTCTCACCGCAATAACATACGTCTCTTCGAGTATTTTTCTGCACATCCTGGATCGCCTCCTTGTCATATTCATCCTCGGTGGTTACAACAGAGGCATGACCGAGTATCTTTCTTTTTTCGGCTATAGTTCCACCTTTGTTTTATCTGGGCACAAAAGTTCCTACTTGGATGGTATAACAGGGGATTAAGAGGCATACAAGGGGAAAAAGTGCCTACTTTAGGTAAAGTGGGCACTTTTGACTGCATAGTTTACTACAAAGTGTGCAATCGCATCGACCAAAAAGAAAACCGGCCTGTAGAGCAGGTTCGAATTGATTCTGTTGCGTTTTTTGAAAAGTCTGGCTGATTGTTATCAGTTACCTTCACCATATTCTACTTTCAAACAGGGAAAATCAGCCCAGTATGTTCCCGGAATAAGTCTCCGGTCTCGCCAATACTATTGATACGATGAACCGGTCAGGGTGCTATGGCCGGTACCCTTTGGTCGCATCGGGATGCATATATCTAGAATTCGCCGTTTTTCTACCTGGATCGGGTACTGGCTTCGGTGCTTCTTATCTCCGGTATGGCTGATGAATCCAAAGTGGTCCAAGCCAGGGCGGCATATCACGCACTTCGACGGTTAGACAAATGCGTGACGTGGCGATCTTATCGTTACGAAGGTCATCACACCTTGGAATGGTCACTTGCCAACCTCCGGGATCTCGCCACATCCGTTGTCGACTGGTTCGATTCCGAGTTGAAGGGGGATAAAGAAAGAAGGTAGCCTAAAACAAAAGCGCCACTTATTACTCGGCATCTGAAGTTCACACAAAATCTGGTAAACCAAAAACGCTCCATTTAACACAATGGGGCGTTTTTTAATGCAGAATTTTAATTCTGATAATCTATTTTATCAATATTAAATCAATGTAGAACTATGCAGAAATATGGCAATGGGATTGTGGAATTGTGGGATCGAAAGGATTTGCGCCTTTTTAATATGACGTTATTTTGAATAACATTATTTCTTCAACCCAACTTTCTGTTCCATTACTACTCAAAGGCCAGTACTTTCTCACCCTGAATGCCTTCTTTCGATCGGGGATCCAAACAAAGAACGGCGGTGGTTAGGATCTTTGGAATCATACGATTGGAGCTTGGGGCTCGGCTCATTCCGACTAATTGGGTATGGAACTGTCTCTTGCCGATATATTGACCAGAGACACCGGTCATCTAACAAACCTCACCTGACAGCGTACGATCATTTTATTTAAAATATAGATTATCCTGAATGGCTCAGGGATCATCGGCCTCACAGATGGTCCGGACCACCTTGAGCATATCGGCGCCGTATTTGTCCGCTTTGGCCTGACCGATGCCGTGGGCGAGCATGAGGTCATCAAAGGAGTCGGGACGGAGTATGGCGATATCGCGTAAGGTTCGATCGCTCGCGATGACATAGGGGGGAACGCTTTCTGCTCTGGCGGTTTCGATGCGGAAGGTTCTCAAAGATTCGAATATTTCGTTGGCCAGTCTGTCGAACTCTTTTTCGGGGAGGGCAGGACTATAACTCGGTTTTCTGCGGCCGGTAGTACGTTCCTGTACTACTTTACGCCTGAAAGAGGGTAATCTCAATTGGGCAGGACGTTTCTCGAATATAACAGCCCGCCCCACTTCGGTGACGGCCACCACGGGCCGATCACCGCCTTGAAAATCCACCCAGCCGGCGGTTACACATCTGAGGATCAGGCGTGTCAGCCATTCTTCAGGATAGGTGTTGAGGGTACCGAAGGTCGGGGTTTGATGAAGATGGGCAAATTTCAATCGCTCATCTTCGACGCCGCGAAGGAGTTTTACAGCGGCTTGTATGCCGAACCGTCCGTGGACACGTGCCACCCCACACAGCGCTTTTCGGGCGATAACGGCCGTCTCATCTGGATCAAAAGCCGGTTCGGCCGACTCCAGGCATACATCACATCGTTTACAGCCGTGGAGCGTTTCATCTTCATCACCGAAATACCGCAGTATGGCATCATGACGACAATCCCCGCCTTCCGCCCACTGCATCAGTTCAAGAAACAGCCCCCATTTATGTCGTACATTTTCTTCAGGCAGCGCTTCTCCTTCCGAATCGCTCTCGATCAGCCGCCGCCGCAATGCCATATCTCCGGGAGAAAGAAACAGCAGACAGGTGGCCGGGTCCCCATCGCGGCCGGCCCGTCCTACTTCCTGATAATAGGCTTCTACAGACCCCGGCGGCGCCAGATGAATAAGGGCACGTACATCCGCCCTGTCGATCCCCATTCCAAAGGCATTGGTGGCCACAATCACTTCGATCTTACCCGCGGCGAACGCGCTCTGTACCTGTTCCCGCAAACCCCCATCCATCCCTGCGTGATAGCCTACCGTCTCCCATCCTTTTTCCGCCAGCCTGTTTGCTTCTTCTTCGGTACTGCGGCGGGTTGGGGCATAGATGATGGCGGTGCCCTTGCCCTGGCCGGGCGCCGTCAGAGAGTCGACAAGGAGTTCATCCACATGGCTATTACGCTCACGACGGCTTCGCGTCTCGATAACCCGTAAGCCCAGGTTGGGCCTTGCGAATCCACGAATCTGCTGGGGCGTATCGGGCGGTAGACCGAGGCGTTCGAGGATTTCGTCCCGTACCACCGGCGTGGCGGTAGCTGTGCAGGCCAGTACACGGACGCCGTTTAACTGTTTGATAACAGCGCCGATCTGCATATATTCGGGACGGAAATCATGACCCCATTCACTGATGCAATGGGCTTCATCGACAGCTACGAGAGGGCAGTCCAGCTGTTGGATCAGATTTCGAAAAACACCGAGTGTCAGCCGCTCCGGCGCCACGTAAATCAGTTTATACGCCCCTTCGATCGCCCTCTTCAGTCGCCTTTTCATCTCATCGCCATCGAGGGTGCGGGCCAGATAGGTAGCCGGCACACCCCGTGCCTCCAGCGCGGCGACCTGATCATGCATCAATGATATCAAAGGGGAAATGACCAGGGTAGTGCCGGGAAACATCGACGCGGGTAACTGATAAGAGAGACTTTTTCCACCGCCGGTAGGCGCCACAAGCAGCAGGCGGCCTGTGGCGAGCAGGGTTTCGATGGCTTCACGCTGACCAGGGCGGAAGGCGTTAAAACCGAATTTTAAAAGGGAAGTTTCGAGATTCATTGATTAATGGTGAATGGTGAACCGCGCAGCGCTCGGTGGAGCCCGCAGGGATCAGCAACGGTGATAGGTGAGTGTGTAAAAAAAATGTATGCAGGTCAAGGATTATTGTTTGGTTATATTGATATGGTATGCTTTAATTTGACCTTAGATTCAGACAACCCAGAACCGCACATTTCTGATTGGAGAAATTATGAATGAACATGCTCGGGTGATCGATATTGACCGGGAGCCGATTGAATTGTATAAGATCCTTAAAATAGAGAATTTGGCGCAGAGCGGCGGTGAAGCGAAACATGTGATTGCCGATGGATTTGTTCGCGTTAACGGCGTGGTGGAAACACGAAAACGAAAAAAGATCCTGTCCGGAGATGTGGTTGAGTTTGAGGGCATTAAGCTCCGCGTTCGGCTAAAGCGAAAGGCATGAAACGCGAACCCAA
This sequence comes from uncultured bacterium, assembly GCA_913051705.1. GTDB lineage: Bacteria > JAAXHH01 > JAAXHH01 > JAAXHH01 > JAAXHH01 > CAJXCW01. The sequence continues at coordinate 4,779 of CAJXCW010000227.1, read as the reverse complement.
ATGCAACTTCCATCCAGCATCTCCAAGCATTGGATCCCCGCATAATGCCTGCGGCGATGGCAAACTTTTTGTCTTTTGTCGTTTAGGAACCTGTCTTATATCTCTATAGTCGGAATTGGAATGGAAATCTCGTAGGTGAACTTAATTTAATGGTAGGTTTATAGTTTAATTTTGAGGAGGTTATTTTCGAGTCGGGTTTCGTATTTGGTCAAGGGGCGACGCGCAGGTCCCCAGACCGGGGTGCCTTCTATGTTGAAATTGGCGGCGTGGCAAGGGCATAAAAATGGCTTTGTCGTAATTTCATATCATGATATATCGCAGGCTTCGTGGGTACGACGCCTGCCAGAACGGTAAATTGTGGGCAAAGGCCACGGCGAGTCATCAGACCGTAGTGGTGGATGAGCGAAATTCTGTGCCAGTCGGACCCGGCAGGAGGAGATCGCTACCTGGTCGAACCGGTATTTTGAGACGACTGTATTGCGTCGGATCGGAAGGGAAAGCCGGTCGAGATATTGTTTGAGATAGAGTGACGGATTTCCCCCTAAACCTTGAGGGTCACCATACTGTCGAAGGATGCCTTCATTGTCACGTCGGAACCATGGAAATCCCCAGAGATACCTGGGACTATGGTTCAGATGAAAAGCCTGCCAAGCAAAAGGCACGCGTAATGAGGGCGATTATAGTATACCATGAATAATACTCCACAATAGGTTCCATGGGAAGAAAAGTTCCATTCTGTTTCCGAATGGATATAATCGTGCTGAAGGGATCGCAGACTCATGTTCAAAAACTATATGGCCATTTCCATACGAAATTTGCTCAAGCATAAGGGATATTCGGTTATCAACATTCTGGGTCATGCCATCGGCATGTCGCTTCCCAGGCAGCGGATAGTCTGTACGGAGAGCCGGCTACGTTTGCAACACAGGGATTCAACCATAGTTTTTATACGTATCTTCTGCTCAGAGAGGGTGTCGATCCCAATGAACTCGAGCGTAAATTCCCGGAGTTCCTCGAGAAATACCCGGGTGAACAACTCCGGTCATTCGGTGTCGAGGCCAAACCCTTTCTCCAACCTGTCGTCGATATCCACCTGTTCTCGGATATCGATGTGGAAATTGGCGCCAACAGCGATATCATGTATGTTTACATATTTTCATCCATAGCCCTCTTCATCCTGCTGATTGCCTGTATCAATTTTATGATTCTGTCGACGGCCCGATCGGCGTACCGGGCTCAGGAGGTGGGCATTCGAAAGGTGCTGGGAGCCTACCGGTCACAGCTCATCCGGCAGTTTGTGGGTGAGTTCCTGCTGTTATCCATTATCGCCCTGCTGGTAGCTGTCGGCCTTGTTTATCTGCTGCTGCCTTTATTCAACACACAGTCCGGAAAGCAACTGACCATGGCCTATGATTCAATCTGGATGGTACCGGCGCTTATAGGTATTACACTTGGTGTGGGTTTTGTCGCGGGTGGCTATCCGGTATTCTTTCTCTCATCATTTCGGCCTGTGGCGGTCTTGCAGGGGGCATTAAATGCCGGTGCATCCAACGCCCTTATGAGGAAAATCCTTTCGTTCGTCGCCGGCGCGCCGATTGTGTATTACGGCATGAACCTCTGGCTGCAGGAGTTTCTGTATCAAGTCGATCTGAATCCGGTGATGTTTATCCTCGCGGGGCAGGCTGCGCTGATCATCTCATGGCGCACCGTTGGGTATCAGGCATTGAAAACCGCCATGACCAACCCCGCGGATGCGTTGCAGTATGAATAAGAGTGCTGAGTAATCTCAGAGGCTGTTTTGATAAGTCTAATAAGGAGTTTCTACGCCGGAAGAAAAGGCGTATAAAATAAATCATATAGTCGTCATTGTCCTGGTCGTCCTACACCAGATCCTGCCGGCCATCTGGTATGGAATATTCGCTGATGGATGGATGCTCGTGTGGGATAAAACATGGGAAGACGTAGCCAACCCATCTTCTTTGCCGTATATCTATTCGGTGGTCGGTTCTGTGATTATGAACTATACAATCGCCTGGCTGTACATGCGGATGAATATCCAAACCGTGGCATCGGGCGTAAAGGTGGCTCTGGTCCTATGGTTGGCGTTTGTTTTTCACGCGTTCTTGATCCATCATGCCTTTACCTTGATTCCCTTCAAGGCGACGATCGATGATGCGGGCATCGAACTGATCAACATGGCCATAGCCGGGTTCTTGCTTGTGGTGTGGCGACGGAGATAAACAGCTTTAATTCATCATTTCCTTCAACACCCACTCATCCGGATCAAGAATGATTTTCGTGGGCTTGCCATCAAGACCTATCGTGAAGGTCTGATCACGTTCGGTGGATTGGATGGTTTCGCGGGTAGTGTTGCCTGCACTCTGAAGCGACAGCATCAGCGGCATCCGGTATGTGACGCCTTCCTGGGCCTGACGGATCCGGACAGCCACCTGTTTCTTCGGATCATCCCAGGTCCAGGTGAGCTGGTAGACCGGATGGCCGGTTTCGTATATCCATTGTTGGAAAAACCAGTCCAGCGGTCGTTCCGCATGGAATTCCATCACCTTCTGCAAATCGGCGGTGAGCGCATTTTCATCCCGATAGGTCCGATAATAATCACGAATGCCGTTGAAGAAGGCGGTATCGCCCATGATACCACGGAGCATATGCAGCACCCAGCCGCCCTTGACATAGTGGTAACCGGTCAGCACATCTGAAAGATCGGTGATGCGTGAATCATGAATCGGACCGGGATTACGCTCGAAAGCTCTCAAGTAGCGCTGTTTGCTGCCCTGCATACTCTGAATGAATCGATCCCGTCCGTAGGCGCGTTCGAAATAGAGGGCGCCAAAATAGGTGGCGAAGCCTTCGCTGAGCCATACATGGTGCCAGTCGGACTCCGTTACCGAATCGCCAAACCACTGGTGGGCAATCTCGTGGGCGATGGTGCCTTCATTCTGTTTGGTCCCGCGGATACTCCGTTCGGAAAAAAAGATGGCGCTGGCGTTTTCCATGCCGCCATATCTTGTCGATGATTGTACGAGGGCAAGCTTCGCATAGGGGTACGGTCCGATCATGGTGGAATACAACTCTAACATTTGCAGCGCCCGGCTGAAATCTGTTATGCCGTTTTCCCGGTCTTCAGGATACAGGTAATAGGACACCGGAATACCATTCCATGATCCGGCGTGAACGATGGAGAAGTTCGTGGCGCCAACGACCATACAGTAGGTGGGGATCTCTGTAGTAGACTGCCAGATGGTGCGTTTCAATCCGTCCTGGAGATGGGTGGTTTCTATCAGTCGGCCATTGGCAACCACGTCGTATCCTTCCGGGGCGGTCACCTCAAACCTGACCGTGGCTTTGTCGTAGGGATGATCAATCGAAGGGAACCAGTGATGCGCCCTGTTTGAAAAATTATCTGCAAATATGGCTCTGTTACCGAATTTATTATTCTGAATGAAGAGACCATCTTTCGGTTGACCATGGTAGAAAATGGTCAATTGTGTTCTATCCCCCGATTTATAGGTCCCTTTCAGCGTCACGGTAAGCCGCTCACCCTCGTGTTTATACGCAGCCTCGACATCCTGTTCCAACACCCGATCGACCGTCAAGGCGCCGAAATCGAGAGGAATTTCAGTGATCCCTGTTCCGGTAAAGGAAACCAGGATGCCGGTTTCGCCCGTAATCACACTGTCCATTGGGTCGAGGGTTAACCCGATCCGATAATGAATGATATCGATGCCCGCCACACGTTGATAGCCATCAGCAGCAAACACAGAAGAAATATTCAAAAGCAACAGGCATACTATACATCCAGCGAAGGGTCGCATACGAAATCCTTTGATTATATGCATGAAATGAAAACATGGAAGCAAGGCTAGTTCGTAATACCAGGCCATAAATTAATCTTAAAAAAATCGGGTGTCAAGTCCGGAACACGTAGAGGATTCTTTGTTCTATTGACATAATGAAACAGGTTTGGCATATTTGAGATAAGTCGGTCAGATCATGATTCTATTAATTATTAAGACGGTCAAAAGTCCCCTAAGGAGAAATTGTGCATCCGGTTTACAGGTCGTTCATCGGCCTACTCGCGATTATACTGACCGTATGTCCTGTCTATGCGCAGACCACGCCGACGTTTGATTCTGCCTATGGTTCGACGGGCAGCAGTGACGGGCTGTTCGACATGCCCTTCGGGATAGCAACAGACGCCGCTGGGTTTCCACTCGATCAGTATGCTCAACCTGGTTATCAGCGATTCGGCATCTGCCCAGCAGTTACCACAAAAGAGTGTCGATGGCATATTACGCGTAGGACGATTAGGTGATGTCAATGAGGATAACAAAGTCAGTGTTCTGGATCTCATCAAAGTGGTCAATCTGGTTATCGCCCGTAATCCGTTTCCCCCTGCGTCTTCATTCGCATTCTTCCTGGCCGATGTCAATGGGGATGAATCCATCGATATCACGGATGTCATACTACAGGTCAATCTGATCCTGGGCATCGTGCCCGGAAAACAGGTGGCTCAAAGCCCAACACAGCCTGTGACGGCGCGGCTGGACAGTCCGCAGATCGTGGCGGAGGATAAGTTGGTCGTACCGATGATCCTGGATATCGAAGGGGTTGTCGTGGGATTCCAGGCTACATTCACGTTTGATCCGAATGCGATCCTTATCGAAAAGCCGACGGTGGTCGAGCCTTCGGAAGATCTGCGGATAGACAACCATATCAGCGATGACGGGACGGTACGCCTGGTCGTTTCAGTATGACGCC
>CAJXCW010000226.1 GCA_913051705.1 uncultured bacterium | reverse complement strand
GGCGGTCATCTTGCCGGCGTCATACTCACAACAGATTGGGGTAAAGCATTCAACTTGCCCGTCGATACTGTGAAGGGTGGGTTGTTTTGTAGCGGCATGTTCTATCTCAAACCGGTGCGCCTGTCGGCCCGCAGTGCCTATGTCGTGTTCACAGACGAGATAGAGATTGCCTTGAGCCCGCAGCGCCATCTCGACAAGCTCAATGCCCCGGTAATCGTCGCTTACGGCACCCTCGAGACGCCGGAGTTCCAACGCCAATCACGCGACTTTTCTGCCACGGTGAGAACGGCAGGGAAACCTGTTCAACTCCTCGTCGGAGAGGGCGACAACCATTTTGAGATCATCGAGACAATGGCCAATCCTTATGGACTTCTGGGCCGCTCGGTTCTGAAGCAGATGAAACTCGGATAGGGTAACGTCAAACAGCAGAAACAGCAGATCCATTGTGTTGATCTGCCAGGGTCAATGTAACCGTGAATGTCGCACCATGACCTTCCCTGGCGGACGCGCAGATGGTGCCCCCATGTAGCTCAACAATCTTCTTCGCGGTCGCCATTCCAATCCCTGAACCTTCGAACTCACTCATCGTGACAAGGCGCTGGAACGGTTCGGAAATCCGATCGACATGGTCCTGGTCTAAACCGATTCCGTTGCCGATGACAGATATACGTCACTGGCCCTGAGAGGTATCGACCTCACACCCGACCTTAACCTGATGGGTGACTTCATGTTTGCAATACTTAAGGGCATTTCCGACCAGGTTTTGAAACAACGGACGTAGGAGAGGTTCGCTGCCCTTGACCCCAGGCAACGTGTCGGCGTGCAGCTGTTTCCTGCAAAGCCTGCCGCTGCCGACAGAGCTCCAGAAATACCTTAACCTTGCCTCTCAGAATTTCTGTTGCTACCTGTTTATATATGTAGTCAACCGCACCAGCTTCATATCCCTTGAAGACCATTTCGCCATGCCCTTTGCCAACAGGTTGTCACTGACGATGACTTTGTTGGTGGGTGTTACCCATTGAGAGGTCGAAATGAGCGACTGGGTGCTTTGGTGCATGAGTGCCGCAATGATCGCCAACAACGCAAGGACGCCGCCGTTTGTCAGAAAGAGCTGGGTTCGGATCTTCATAGTAACCCACCCGTATTGGTGTTCCTACATTCGCAGATGTCCAAGGCCTCTCCTTATGCTGGGGAAAGTATTCAGCTATTTCGACGAACACGTAAACTATGAGGCTTGTTTTACAGCCGGGGCATCTCACAGGTAATATAAGTTTGGATGAAGCTTGACCTTGCGCCTTTGTTATAAACATCATATATTTTTTAAGTTGTCACGATTTGTCCTAAAGTTCATTGTTATAAAAAGCCCTCTGAATGACAGACACAAGATGTAACCGGATCCATTAAATCACAAAGTACCCTGATGTGACGCGGGTTTTGTGTCACATCAGTTAATATAAACGGGAGATGTTGATGATTGTAGGGGTCCCTTCGGAAACATGCACAGATGAGCGGCGTGTGGCCCTGGTTCCGGCCGGCGTTGCTTCGTTGTCTAAAATTGGTTGTACAGTTCAGATCGAGTCGGGCGCAGGTGAGAAAGCCGGTTTCCCGGATCAGGCTTTTGAAGAAGCGGGCGCCACGGTCATCCAGGATCGTGGCCTTCTTTTTGAAGAAGCGGATGTGATTGTACAGATACGCGGCGGCGGCGCCAATCCTGAAAAAGGCGCGGAAGATGTCGCCCGCTTGCGCGAAGGTCAATTGCTGATCGGTTTCCTCGAACCTTTGGCAGCATTCGATGAGATTAAAGCGATATCTGAGCGTCGCGCCACAGCCTGCGCAATGGAATTGATCCCCCGAACGTCCCGTGCGCAGAGTATGGATGCCCTGTCCTCTCAGGCCAATATCGGTGGGTATAAAGCTGCGTTGATCGCAGCGGAGAGGCTTCCCAGGTTATTTCCCATGATGATGACGGCAGCAGGCACCATCACACCGGCTCATGTTTTTGTGGTCGGCGTTGGGGTGGCCGGTCTGCAGGCTATAGCCACCTGTAAACGGCTGGGTGCAATGGTTCAGGCGTATGATGTCCGGCCAGCTGTCAAAGAACAGGTACAGAGCGTAGGTGCTGATTTCTTGGAGCTTGAGCTGGAAACATCTGCGTCTGAAGGATCAGGCGGTTATGCCCAGGCGATGGATGAAGCCTTCTATGAGAAACAGCGGGAGATGATGGTGCGCGTGGTAGCAGAAAACGATGTGGTGATCACCACCGCTGCTATCCCAGGTAAACGCGCGCCTATTCTGGTGACAGAAGAGATGGTCAAAGGCATGAAACCGGGATCCATTATCATCGATATGGCAGCGGAACGCGGCGGCAATTGTGAGTTGACAGAGCCCGGTAAAACGGTGGTTAAATACGGCGTTTCCATCGTCGGAGAAATGAACCTGCCATCGACGGTACCGCACCATGCCAGCCAGATGTATTCGAATAACGTGGTGAATTTCCTGAAGCTCATGATTGATGATGGGCATCTGAATACCGAAATAGAGGATGATATCGTCCAGGGCGCCACCGTAACCCGGGGTGGTGAGATTGTCCACAGTATGGTTAAAGAATTGATGGAGAATGCATGATACCCACCTGCCCATTTGCCCACCTGGCCACTTTCTACTTTCCCAAGGAGCTTTTTACATGAGTGAATTTGTACTGGTTTTGACCATCTTCGTGCTGGCGATCTTCGTCGGTTTCGAAGTCATAACCAAGGTGCCGCCTATTCTGCATACCCCCCTGATGTCCGGGTCGAACGCCATATCCGGCATTACCATCATCGGCGCCATCTTATCCGCTGGCGTACAGTACACCGCGCTCACGACCGTTCTAGGATTTACCGCCATGGTATTTGCGACAATCAACGTCGTGGGCGGTTTTCTCGTGACGCATCGGATGCTGGATATGTTCAAGCGAAAGGGGTAGGTGGATGTCCGCAGACCTGGTCAATATCGTCTATTTAATTGCTGCTTCCTTGTTTGTCCTAGGGTTGAAAGGTTTATCGCATCCACGCACAGCGGTTCGCGGAAATATGCTGGGCGCGCTGGGGATGTTCATCGCCGTGGTGATCACCCTCATCAATCAGCAAATCATCGGCTTTGAAGCTATTGTCGGGGGTCTTATTCTGGGCGGCGTCATAGGTGGTATCTGGGCCGTGAAGGTACCTATGACGGGCATGCCTCAGTTTGTTGGTCTGTGCAACGGCTTCGGTGGTGGTGCCTCTGTGCTGGTGGCCGGCGCTGCATTCGTGGAGGCGTCGTTGCAGGCCGGTACCCATGCCGTGCCTGTTCAGTTTTCTATCGCTACAGTCGCATCCGGAATGATCGGCAGCGTGACGTTCTGGGGCAGCCTGATCGCGTTCGGGAAGTTACAGGGCCTTGTATCCGAGAAGGCTGTTCGCTTTCCTGCCGATCACTTTTTAAAGGCCCTTATGCTCCTGGCCGGCCTGGTGGTCGGCGTGATGATTGTGATGAACCCGGGCGTTACGGAATATTACTGGATTATGATTGCGATCGCGTCAATTCTGGGCATTCTGCTCGTGGTTCCGATCGGTGGTGCGGATATGCCGGTGGTCGTGGCCCTGCTTAATTCCTATTCGGGGACGGCTGCTGCTGCCACCGGATTTGTTTTATCCAACAACGTGTTGATTATTGCCGGTTCGCTGGTCGGCGCCTCGGGCTTTATATTGACTCAGATCATGTGTAAAGCCATGAACAGGTCGCTGGCCAATGTGATGTTCGCCGGCGTAGGCGGTGATACAGGCGGCGGCGAGGCCATGGCCGCGGATGAAATATACGATGGCAAAGTGAAATCCACTACCCCTGAAGAGGTCGCCATGCTGCTCGACAGCGTGCGCAGTGTAGTTTTTGTGCCCGGTTATGGCTTGGCGGTCGCCCAGGCGCAGCACGCCGTCCGGGATTTGTCCAACCTGCTCGAGTCTAAAGGCCTCAAAGTCACATTCGCCATTCATCCGGTAGCTGGACGGATGCCCGGCCATATGAACGTGTTGCTGGCGGAAGCGGATATATCCTATGACAAGTTGAAAGATATGGATGAAGCCAATACCGGATTTGAACAGACCGATATCACCATTGTTATCGGCGCCAACGATGTGATCAACCCGCTCGCCCGTGATTCCGCCGACACGCCGCTGACCGGTATGCCTATTCTGGATGTAGATAAATCCAAAACAGTAGTCGTCATCAAACGCAGCCTGAGTCCCGGTTTTGCAGGCATCGCGAATCCGCTGTTCGCTGCAGACAACTGTCTGATGCTCTTCGCCGATGGCAAGCAGGCGATTCAGGATCTTACGGCGGCGGTAAAAGATGCTTAAAAAGCGAAAGGAAGAGAGGACGAAAGGACGAAAGGAAGAGAGGAGACCACTATGGTCACATTAGGTACGCCGTTATCTTCTTCCGCCACGAAGGTGTTGATGTGCGGTTCGGGGGAACTGGGTAAGGAAGTGGTGATTGAGTTCCAGCGGCTGGGCGTAGAGGTGGTGGCGGTGGACCGGTATGCGAATGCGCCGGCCATGCAGGTAGCGCACAGGTCGTATGTGATTACGATGCTGGACGGGCAGGCGCTGCGGGAAGTGATTGAGAAAGAAAAACCTGATTTCATCGTCCCCGAAATCGAAGCCATAGCGACCGACACGCTCGTGGAGCTGGAGCAGGAAGGGTATACCATTATCCCCACGGCGCGTGCAGCCCGTCTGACCATGAACCGGGAAGGCATACGCCGGTTGGCAGCGGAAGAATTAGGGTTACCGACTTCACCCTATCGCTTTGCGGAGACGGAAGCAGAATATAAACAGGCGATTCTGGACATAGGCATACCCTGCGTCATCAAACCCATTATGAGTTCGTCCGGCAGAGGACAGAGCACGGTTCGCAGTGAGGCCGATGTGGACACTTCATGGCAATTTGCCCAGGAGGGTGGACGCAGCGGCGCCGGTAAAGTGATAGTAGAAGGCCTGATCGATTTCGATTACGAGATTACGTTGTTGACGGTTCGCCATGCCGGCGGCACCAGCTATTGCCTGCCGGTGGGACATATACAGATCGATGGCGACTACCGCTATTCGTGGCAACCTCAACCGATGACCGATGCCGCCTGGGCATCTGCCAGGCAGACAGCGAAAGACATCACGGATGCCCTGGGTGGCCGGGGTATCTTCGGTGTGGAATTATTCATCAAAGGAGATACCATCTATTTCAGCGAAGTGTCTCCTCGTCCGCATGATACCGGCATGGTCACCCTGATCTCCCAGGATCTATCCGAATTCGCCCTGCATGTACGCGCCATCCTTGGCCTGCCGATCCCGAATATTCATCAATACGGCCCGGCGGCATCCACGGCCCTCGTGGTGGAAGGCGAATCGCAGACCATGCGATTTTCCAACCTGGAAGCCGCACTGGTCGAACCGGACACCAAACTCTTCCTTTTCGGCAAACCCGAAGTCGCCGGCCACCGCCGTCTTGGTGTCGCCGTAGCCCGGGGTGCGGATATTGATGAGGCCCGCAAAAAAGCCACACAGGTGATGGAGGCGGTGAAGGTGGAGTTGTGAGGGGACAGGTGGGCATTATGTAGTTGCGAGTTCCGAGTAGAAAGTTCCGAGTACAGGCGATAACCCGATGGTGTTCCTGATTGAAACCCGCTTTTCCCCCTCGTTTTCTGTGAAACATCCTCCTTATAAGGATGCACTCGAAAAATATATATTCCAGATAGCAGGCCAGCGGCTCCTCGATGACCAACTGGTATACGACATATCCGCAAAACCAAAAACAAACTCTTCTCCGGATTTGTCGGCCGTATATCCATACTCGACAACGAATATGCCATGATCGAAGCGGATCTGAGACCAGGGCAGTCGTTTTTCTTTCCGCCACCGGTACATGATTTAAAGCTGTCGACGACCCAGCAATTTGCCAGGTTTGGCGATGGGTTCTGGCTTCCTGTCGGTATGCAAATGGGCGTTGACATCAGTGTAGATTTCATTGGACTCGAATTCCCGAATATCAGCGCGGTTATGCTGACCCGTTTATCGAATTACTCCGCCTATGGGGTGACCGCTGATTCGACGGTGGATTCGCTTGCGGCGCCAGGTCCGGTTACCCCGATTGAGGAGCGTATCGTCCGGAAAGGGCTGAACGACAGCCTGCTTGTGCAGCAGGGCAAGATCATCCCATTATCCACAGATGAACAGTATGCTTATTAAAATGTGGACAGCACGCTCACGATGATTAAAGCATTCGAGCCAAAGGGGTTTATCGCCAGTTTCCTCAAGCAACGAGGTGTTTTCGACGAAGCGGAGCGCAGAAATGAAGAAGTGAGGGATCAGAGTTCATCCGGTACACGGAAAAAGCAGATCTCTGCCGTGCAATTTGACATCGAACCAGCGTTTCGTTACAACCGGGTCGATGCAGCTCACCTGGGTCTGTCCCTGGACGCTCGCTTGCAGAACACGCCGCTGACACTACGGGGGAACGGAGCGTATAATACCGGGACAAAGCGGTGGTCCTACGGCGGTGGTCTCGTACGGTCCCCTTCCAATTACTGGGTTTGATGTCGCTCGCCAGACGCGGTATCGGCATCAGCGTCTACGGCGGTCATGGCAGAACATGGATCTCGAACGCCCGCCTCTCAGCACTTACTCACATGCCGCAATACCAGAACCGCGTCCACCATGAAGTAGGTTTCTCCCTGACCGGCCTGTTCTACTTATTTCGCCTTGATGTCACCAGACGCCTTGACACGTCCGGCTACTTCATCGGCATTGGTATAGGTCCGGGATTTATGGAGTAGAGATGTTCGGACAACCTGCGCCACGTATATACTGCCACAAAGGTGTCCATCGAATCCTCAGATTCTATGAACACTATGGTTTTCGTAGCTGGGGTGGGCAGATGTATCAACGATTGTGAGCCGATATCTAACAAACCGGCACGCCATTCACCACATACTCTGGCGTCTTACCAACCAGAGCGTCCAGGACCGCCTGTGCGGAGGCCTGCGCTGTCCGTTCCATCGAGGTGGTTGTCAGACCGGCGATGTGCGGGGTCAGGACCACATGGGGCAGCTCGGTGATGGGGTGATGGGCCGGCAGGGGTTCATCTTCGAACACATCGAGCGCAGCGCCACCGAGTCGGTCACTTTGTAAGGCCGCCATTAATGCGGTCTGATCAATGGCTGCGCCACGGGAGGTATTGATGATCCGGCAGGTGGGCTTAACCTTATTCAAGGCACGGGCATCAAGTATATGCCGGGTTTCGTCGTTCAGGTCGACATGGAGTGAGACAAAATCCGATATAACGAGTAGCTCCTCAAGCGTGGCGACCAGTTGAGCCGGTCCATCATACGCGTCAGAACTGACATACGGATCGTACGCGATAACCCGCATATCAAAGCCGTAAGCGGCTTTTTTAGCTACCAGAGAGCCGATACGGCCAAGGCCTATCAGCCCCAATATCTTTCCATCGAGTTCATCCCCACAATAATCGTTCCGCTCATTGAATCGTCCCTCCAACAGGGCTCTGCCTGCCGGTTTGATTCGCCGAATTAAGGATAACATCAGCGCCATCGTGTGCTCGGCAACGGCGTTGGTATTACCTGTCGGGGTGTAGGCTACCGGAATGCCGTGTGCTGTGGCTGCGGGGAGATCGATATTGTCGAGACCAACCCCGTGTTTGACGATGACCTTGAGCCGGTTCGGTCTGGCAAGATCTTTCCCCGTAATTGTAAATACGCGGACGATGACAGCATCTGCTTCGTATAAACGTTGGCGTATTGGATGGGCTGGATCGGTGATGTTCATCACAGGTTTCCCTTTTTCCCACGGGATAATACAGTCGCATGATGATTTCAGCATGGCCATGCCGACGTCGGCCATATATTCGGGGATAAATACTTTGGGGCGCAAGGGGAGCCTCTGTTAATTGTTGAATTATGAATGGAAAATCATGATTGAAAGATAGTTATTTTCCATTATAAAGCGTAACATAGATCTTTTAGAAAAATAACGGTCATCCCGAGCGGAGTCCAGGGATCTACTATGGACCATCTATAAGTAGATCTCCCCGCTCACTCCGTTCAGTCGAGATGATAAATCGAACTTTTGTCGTGTACTTATGATTTGTTTTCTTCGTAGGTGGATGACTCCCTTCGGGAGCACATCGATTGCTTCGCAATTCGTAGTTTCGCAGCTTCAGGTTTTGTTTTTCAGCTTCGCCTCCACACTCTTGATCTTATCCTCAATCGTCTGCGCTCTGTCTATACGGGTGCCCAGGCGGATGGTGGTGGATATCCGCGGCGCCCCCATGGTGTGCACGACCTCGTGGCACTTTTTTACAGCGGCAAAAACTTCTTCCCACTCCCCTTCTATATTTGTCCCATACCCATGCATGAGCGTTTTTAATCCAGCATCCTGAAGCACTCGCTCACAAGCTACGATATATTCGGATACAGAAACGCCGACACCTATCGGCACAACACATAGATCGATGATGACTTTCATGATAAATAGATCCCATAGTTCTGAGTTATGAGTTATGAGTTAAAAGAAAGTGAAGAGTACAGAGTAAAAAGTAGTACAGAGTTCTGAGTTCCGAGTAATACGCAGTAAAAGTTACCGGCATGCTACATGTCTCTCGGCACTCACCACTCTGAACTCTGAACTGTGACTCTCCGCAATAACGTTTTTATTACTTCAAAACGCCACCGTTGTCATGTGACCCAACCCAAGGTCTGACCCGGAATGAGTGATCCGCGTGGGTTCTGAGAAGAAAGATTGGACAAACGTTAGTTGTGCTAGCGAACACCACAACCAAAAACCCCTCTCTCTCCACCACACAAATACGTGTCTCCGCGCTACTCCACATTCTCCCCATCGAAAGACAGGGAAGGCACCAGATTTCGTGCCCGGACACCTTTCCAGAGGACCCCTCCACACCGTCGCGAGGGAACACAAGTTACGACCCCGAAAGGCCATGAACGTGCGCTCCGACAAGCGGGGATCGAAAAGGAAGAGCCCCTAATCCGGAAGAACAAAGAGGACCACAGCGTCGTGCTGTTTCACCCCTGTGCATGTGAAGCATAGTTCGGCCGCGCTGCTCATGCAACGACCACGTCCGTTTTTTTTTCCCCACAACCTTCTCGTGTTTCTTCAACCAGGAATATTCCCCCCGAGCCCCTCC
>CAJXCW010000225.1 GCA_913051705.1 uncultured bacterium | reverse complement strand
TATTGTACATCGGAACTGAAACTCGCTTTTCGCAACTTTTTCTTTCGAATTTCTGGAACCCCGACATATATTTTCATTTAATTACATTGATATATTACAGGTGTATCCCTGTTTACATAATAGACCGGTTTAGTGTATTCCCTCTGTCCTCTGTTTCTGTATCCATAAGATTGATTATGTACAATATTATATACACTATAAAAAATGAAAATGACCCTATTCCATTGTGTATCAATGGGTTTTATATGGTGTAGTCATATTCATACAGAGGTCTGTATTTTTTTATACAGAGAAGAGGGGTAAGGGGGCCCTTACTCCTTAATCTTGAGTCGATTGATCAGGGCGATCAGGTTCGGGCGGTGCATGCCCAGGCGGCGGGCGTCCTTACTGCGGTTGCCGTTACATTGTCTCAGGACATGGGAAATCAGGTGTTTACGAAATCGATTCAGAGCATCCGTATAATGTTCCTCTTCATCAAGCTCAGTGAAGCCTCTCCGATGGTCTTCCGTGATGCGGGGTGAAAAATGATGGCGCTGTATGATACTTCCATCCTCTGCCAGGGCTACAGCGCGGAAGACTTCATTTTCCAGCGCACGGATATTAACCGGCCAGGGATACCGTTTCATCATATGAAGGACCGTTTCATCTACACCGTCTATGGTTCGGTCAAACCGATCACGCGCGTTCGCCGGGAAGTGATCAAGGATCATCGAAATATCACCGATACGCTCGCGTAAGGGCGGCAGGTGGATCGGAAATACGCTTAATCGAAAGAACAGATCTTCTCGGAAGTGGTTGTTCTGCGCTTCCTGCTCCAGGTCCTCGTTCGTTACTGCAATCACGCGGACATCGACCTGTCTCAGCGTGGTTGCACCGACGCGCTTAATGGTTTGTTCCTGTAGTACACGTAGCAGATAGATCTGTGCGTCTTTGCTCATCTCACCGATCTCATCGAGCAGGATCGTGCCACCATCTGCCGCTTCGGCTGAATTGGACCCCGTCAAATCGAACCAGGCCACCTCCGAATGTACCCGGCCATAGGTATCCCCTCGTATCCTGGGTAATACAGATCACACCGGCAGGTAGGCCATTGCTGTTATCATAGGTGGTCCAGACTCCGGGACGTTTTTGGGAAGCCTTCGTCATGTGTTTTGTGTTTTGTGCTTTGTACTTTGTCTGATGCTATCCCTTATACGCTTACCAAGCACCAAACACAAAGTACAATAGTTCTATCGCATAACCAGGCAGACGATCATTGTGGGTGAAATAGGTAAGTTCAATTCCGTCATACCGGCATAGGCCACCGGGCGGATGGGCAGCAATCCAGAGGTGCCCATCCTGATCCTGTAACAGTCGAGAAGCAGCTATGGTAAGCCCTTTACTGCTGTCGTACGTATGCCAGATGCCTGGTAGGCTCTGTTTCGGGGGAAAGGCGGTCGCCATAATCGGTTTGGGATATTGCGGGTATGTAACGAAGTCACCGCAAGCATCTTATTTACGATAAACGTATGGGAAGCAACCGTTTAAAATTATGAAATATTGTGTTTCAAGTCCCCATGTAGCATCAATCAACCATTTAATCCAGTCTTTTTTGCTTGCTAAGGCCTGAGAGGTGTCTTTAATTTAATACAGGGGAAAATAGAGCTAAAAAGGCGTTGAAGATAAAAATCGAAGGGCAATAGATCTTTGTCTTCTTTCGCCTTTCACCTTTCGCCTCTTATGGTTATATTTATGTTAATGTACTCAGTCCAAACAGCGATATAAATAGGATTCCTGGGGTATTTAAATGAAACGGTATACCTTTATCTCTGCTGCGGGAGCGACGCTCGGCGCTCTTGCCGGCGCCGAATGGTATTTACGTCAGCGTGATCATGCAAATAACCGCGATCGATGGTTTCATGAAGGCTACGACGGTTCGCATCCGTACAATGTCTTTCACAACCGCAGCGGATGGGAGTTGATGCCGGGGTATGATGTAGCCGGTATCCGTATCAATCAATACGGTTTTCGAGGAGACGATATTTCGAAGCGTAAAGACCCGAATGTGGTCCGGATTATGTGTCTCGGAGATTCCTGTACCTTCGGTACCGCAGGGGATGAATCTCCCTATCCTTACCAGCTTAAACAACGTTTGGATACCATGGACCTCGAAGCGGATTATCAGACGATCAACGCCGGTGTCGAAGGACATGCGACGATCAATGCGCTCTTACGTCTACCCCGGTTATTAACCTTTCATCCTGATGTGTTGATTATCTATCTCGGCTGGAATGATATGTGGATAGGTAATCCGAAACATTATCCCGATATGCGACGTAAAACCCAATCATACTGGCATTACGGCAATGGCGCCCAAACTGGCTTGAGGCTGATAGACTCGGCAAAAGACGGCCTCGGATTGGACGCGCCGCCGCCGCCGATCGGTTCTTTCGACATCGACGTGTTTATACCAACCAATTTCGAATTCAATATGGAGCGTATTATTCGGACCGCCAGAAAAGCAGGGGTTCAGGTGGTTCTGACCACGTTACCGACCCTTATTCCCAAGCACAACGGCCAGCCGTCCCTGCTTTGTCTCGAGAAACTGCACTATCCAGCCTTTTTTGCTCAAGGCGATCTGGAACGGATCAAAGAACTCCATGAGATATATGACACCTCTATCCGGCAACTGGCTATGCGTGAAGATGTCGAACTCATTGATCTGAATGCGGCCTTTAGCGACCAGGACACGAAGGGGGACACCTATTTCTCCAATACTTGGCTTCCATCGGTTGAAGGAAATCAGATCATTGCACGTGCATTGGCAGATGGCCTCTATGAGCGAGAGATCGTAAGGTAAGATTGGGTGATTGAGTGATTGGTGATTGAAAAGACAAAGGATGTTAATCATGGGATTTTCAATCAACAAATTGTTCTACTCCGTTTTTCCGTCACCGATCGGCCTGATGTATGCTGCGGCGACAGACCATGGCGTGTGTCGGCTTACGTATGATGTGTCGGACGAAGCGTTCGAGACGGATCTGATGAACCGCTACGGCCGACCAGCAGAATACGCTTCGTCATCTCCCTTATTACAGTCCCTTGAAAATCAGATGACGCAGTATTTTATGGGTGCGTTAACCCGTTTCGACATACCGCTTGATTTTTTAGAAGGTACGTCCTTCTATCATCGGGTCTGGCGTGCCCAGCAAAAAATCCCTTTCGGTCAGGTGTGTTCCTACAAATGGGTGGCGGAACAGGTAGGTAAGCCGAGAGCCGCTCGCGCTGTAGGTCAGGCAAACCGTCGGAGTTGTATCAGTATTCTTGTCCCATGTCATCGGGTCATCAGTCACAGCGGTCACCTCGGCGGGTTTGGCGACCGCCCGGATGTGAAGGCGTTTCTACTGGACCATGAAGGCGCAAAATATAAAGGCGGGAAATAGGCAAATGGGCAGGTAGGCAGAAAAGGATTCTTGCCCATTTGCCCACCTGCTACCTATGCCATTAGACATTCCTAACCGCATCTATTTTACCTATTCGTTTCCCTGTCAATACCGTAAAAAGGCGCCGCAGATCGATGGGGATCTTGGGGATTGGGGAGGAGAGTATCTGGTCCCGGAGCTTGGCGTCCTGGAAGATACGCCGAAAATTGCAGATGTCTATATGGCGTGGAACGAAGAAGGCTTGTATTTTGCGGTCGACGTGAAGAAGAAAAAGCCGGTCCGATCTAATTATGCCCGGCATTGGACAGGCGACAGTTTTCAAATATGGCTGGATACACGCGATGTTAAAACAGCCCGGCGAGCCAGCCGATACGGTCATCAGTTCAATTGCATGCCGACCGGAGGAGGAGACCATGAAGATCAAGCCGTCGTCAAGCCTACTCAGATCGACCGGTCCCGGGCGCGTTGGAATATGCCGGAACCGGATCTGCTGCCCATCGCCTCAAACATCACGGATCGCGGATATACCATGGAGATCTGTATCCCTACAGAAACTCTTACCGGCTATGATCCCGATGAATTTCCCCGTCTTGGTTTTACCTACTACCTGAACAACTCCGAATGGCCCCCCCAATGGTGGAGCGCAGGCCGCGACCTGCGTGTATATATTGATCCTAGTACGTGGGGTACGGCGGTGTTGAGTAAATAAAAATGGTGAGTTGGTGATTGATTTCGCTGCGCTCAATCGAAAGTAATGAACGTCTCTTCGAGGCATTATTGAAACGTGCTACGCTTCGCTCGCTGTGCTTTTTGGGTTCTTCTAAGATTTTGGCGGGAACCTAATAATTTTGTTCAAAACTGATCACTAAATCACCATTTTTTTGCCCTACCACCCATGTATCGGATGGCCATTGCCCGGAAACCAGATCAAATCGACCCCATACGACAGCAGGACACCTAACGCATAGGTCGCCAGGCTGCCGATGACAAAGGGCTGTCCACGTTGGTAAAATTTCACGCCGCCCAGTTTAAGCAGGATCACCTTGACGAACCACACCACCAGGAGAGATAGAAAACCGCTGTTGACACTGACGGTCATGGCCACGCCGAAGCCGATCGGGTGCAGCGGCCACCAGTACAAACGATGATGCGCCAGCACCAGCAGAAAGCTGATCAACGCGCCGACCGACATCCTTTCTACTGCACTGAGTACCTTAACATTTCTGATCGACCCGACCAGTCTGCCCCAGACGCCGCGGGCGCCGGCCACAAAAGCCGGTTCGGTAAACTCGAACGCGCCTCCGGAATATCCCAGGTGGAGCGTGTACACCACCGCAGTCAGAAAGGTCAACACCAGCGTCAAGGCAATAACAATGTACACACCTTTACCTACGCCGCCCATCTGGTCGCCCACCTTAGCGGCATGCGCCATAGAACACATACCCAGCGTGCGCCAGTTGCGTCCATAGGCGTTGGCTAGCGTAAGCCCTGTCAGATTTTGTGTTGACAACTGATCGGTACCTATCAATCTGATGGTGACCGTATTTACGTCATTATGAGGTAAGTCCAGAGACACCAGTCCCGTTTCCGCGACGATGCGTGTGACCCCCAGATACACCAGGATCAGCAAACATAGGAATAGGATCGCGACCCCTGGAGACAGGCCGGAAGCAATCAGCCAGCCGATCATATAGGTCACTCCGATGAGTACCCCCAGCACCGCTTTTCGATAGGAAAAGAACTCCCGTGTATCGTCCAGTTCAGGGGCCCTGCCCAGAAATTTTTGCCATACCTGAGCCAGATGTCGGCGCGCCATCCATAACGTAAACAGCACAAATACGAGGAAACCGCCGAAATGATGGAGATTAACGATCGCCCGGGCGTTGGTCATGCCGATACGATCCATGATGCCCTGTTCGATAATACGCATAAGATAGAAAAACCAGACACTCAACAGCACCTCGACCCGTGTGAAGTAAGCGACCCCCGCTAGAAGAAAGTTGAATTTGAGTACAATCGGTGGGAAGGACTCGAATAAGGTAAGGCGTCCGGCGGACTGATTACCCAGTGGAATAAGCGGCCATGCACCAAAATAGCCGACCATGTTCCATATCAGGATGAACATTGTGATACCGAATCCCAGCCAGAATAGAGGGCTGCGGGCGACCTTCGGCAGAAGGTCCGGTTCCTCACAACCCTCGATCAGTATCAAAGGCACCTGGGCGAGAGGAAAGCTCAGCCGTTCATGATCAACCCACTGCTTCCGCAGAATGACGATGATCGATGCACCGACCAGGAACATAGCGATGTAGAACGTACTCCACCAGAACAGGGGAATGATCCACCAGCGCCACGGAACCGGCTGTCCTGCCGGTAGTCCCTCAAAAAATGAAGTCACGGCCTCATTTTGATCGGATACAATCAACCAGGAAGGCAGATATTCGAAAAACAGAGCCATCCAGCGCTTTTCCACGGAGGCGACATAAAAAGGCCCGCTGACAACGGATAGCGCATAGGTGCTGAACGCCCACCCCGGAATGGCCGAGGCGGTCAAAACCAGAAAGAAAATGACGATAATTTCCTGTCGGGTAAACGCCCGTCCTGGCATGAGCAGTTTAAGTATAGGGTTCAGAATCAGGACAGTCACGACCAGGGGACATAAGGCCGCAATGGGCAGATGGGCGATCGTTATGAACGACGAATGTGTAACATACGCCGAGTGAATCGTCCAGATGGTGAGGAGAATACACAACACGGCGCCGAGCCCGACGGCACGGAATGTCAACCCTGCAGATACAGGTAATGGCTCAGGGTTTAATTGAAGAGCAGGATCTTCCCGAATAGAAAGAGGAAAGGGTTGAGAGACAGCCATAGATAGCCTGAAAATATGTGGCAGATAGGCAGGTAGACAGGTAGACAATTATTGTTTCTTGCCCACCTGCCTACCTGCTTACCCCCGCCATGCTCGTCGAAGGATCTTCAGGCAGGGTTTCCAGATGAGCCGCGTAGTAGTGGACAATGAACACGCGGCGAAAGCGGTCCGTAGTCTCGTTGGAATAGGAGCCATGAATGGTGAAGCCGCCAAAGAAGAGGACATCACCCGGTTCCATATCGATACCGATTTCTTGCGCCTCTTCAGGTATTATCGTTTCACCGGGGGTGAAGGATCGGGCCATATCCGCCTGTTGTACGGGCAGGACTCCGAGTTTGTTGGAGCCGGGCACGATGATCATCTGCCCATTGGCCTTATCACACCGATCGAGCGCGAGCCAGGCCGCGATAATAGGATACTGACGGATATACTGATTATCCTGATGCAAACCCTGACCGCGGGAACCGGGTGGTTTGAAGTACAGCATGGTCTGACATAGGTTCACATCGTCGCCTACCAATGTGCTTGCAGTCGATACGAGACGCGGATCGCTTTGCCAGACATCCGTTTTAGTATCCCACTTCTGCATGTTGATAAAGCGCGGAAATTTATTTAATGGATCGGCATCCCCTTTTTTCGCATCTCCGCCGTAATCCCCCGGCTTTTCCCCTTCTTTACGCATCTCCATAAAATGATCACGAATCTCCGCAACTTCATCCCGGTTGAACAAGCTGTGCTTAACGTAGTAGCCGTTTTCATCGAAAAACATCCTGGCATTGGAATCCATGCTGGGGCTCCTGGCGCAAGAAAATTTGAAATTCATTGAATATTTATCCGGTTTGCATACGTATGCAAACCGATATATCTGTGCTGTATTATACCTATGGCCGGGTAGAGACGCAATAATTTTGCGAAAGTGCACTGGGCGCCGGCGAAAGCCGGGGTGACGATCTCTCTGGCTGCGACCCCTAAATAGAAATAGACGTTAAACACATGCTGGAATATATTACGGATTTATCCGGCTGCATCTACTGCCGTTTGGGCGACAGGGTCGTAATCCAGATTCGGCGCGAGCCAGCGTTCAACAGCTTCGATGGTCATCTGCTTGCGTGCGGCGTAATCTTCGATCTGATCCCGACCAATCTTACCGACGGCAAAATACCGGGCGTCGGGATGACCGAAGTACAAACCGCTGACGGACGAAGCCGGCATCATGGCATAGCTCTCCGTCAACGAGATTCCCGTTTTTTCTTCCGCTTTAAGCAAGTCGAACAGGATGCGTTTCTCCGTATGGTCCGGGCAGGAAGGATAGCCCGGCGCTGGTCGGATGCCGCGATATTTTTCCCGGATCAGATCGTCCTGATTCAGTTGTTCATCACGGCCGTACCCCCAAGCGTGTCGCGCCCGTTGGTGTGTCTGTTCTGCGAAGGCTTCGGCCAACCGGTCTGCGATGGCTTTCACCATGATGGCATGGTAATCATCATGGTCTGCCTCATACGCGGCAACCAGCGCGTCAAGACCAATACCTGTAGTCACGGCAAAGGCCCCTATATAATCAGCGCGATGGCTGGCTATCGGAGCAATAAAATCCGATAACGCATGGCATTGGGCCTGCTCGGAACGGGGGCGCTGCCGACGGATCATGTGAAAGGTGGTCAGCACATCGGATCGGGTTTCGTCGGTATACAATACAATGTTGTCACCATCCGCATTGGCAGGAAAAAAGCCCCAGACGGCTCTGGCCTGAAGTAATTTCCCATCTACAATCTGCTGCAATACCACTTGGGCATCGCCAAACAATTCTTTCGCCTGCGCCCCCACCACATCATCATCCAGAATAGCTGGATACCGGCCACGTAACTCCCAGGCATTAAAGAAGGGTGTCCAGTCGATATACGGTA
Organism: uncultured bacterium; assembly: GCA_913051705.1. Classification (GTDB taxonomy): domain Bacteria; phylum JAAXHH01; class JAAXHH01; order JAAXHH01; family JAAXHH01; genus CAJXCW01. The sequence goes on along the minus strand of CAJXCW010000225.1, from coordinate 1,076 downwards.
CGATCTCCTCAAGCGAATAATTTTCATCTACACGGATGCCGGTAAATTCGGGCGTGTCGATCTGTGTGCTTGACCAATCGATATCCGAGCGACGCCGGCGTGCTTCTTCAAGTGTCAAGAGCGGTATACGCGGCGTTCGGCCCTCATACGCATCACGAACCCGCTGATAGTCCTCACGGATACCAGCCATATACTTCGGACGCAAATCGTCGCTGATAAGATGGCCGACCACCTCGACGGCTCTGGATGCATCCAGGACATGAACCGCAGGGCCGTGATAGCCCGGTGCGACTTTGATGGCCGTATGCTTCTTACTCGTTGTGGCCCCCCCGATGAGCAGGGGGATCTCAAAGCCCTCCCGCTCCATCTCACGGGCGACATGGACCATTTCATCCAGGGAGGGGGTGATCAAACCGCTCAGCCCGATGATATTGGCTTTTTCTTCGATAGCTGTTAGAAGAATTTTCTCTGCCGGGACCATCACACCCAGATCGATGATTTTATAGTTATTGCACCCGAGGACCACGCCAACAATGTTCTTACCGATATCATGTACGTCGCCTTTGACGGTAGCCATCAGTATGATGCCCTGGTAATGCCGTTCACCGTCTGTGGCGCCTTGCTCCGCTTCCATGAATGGAATCAGATGCGCCACGGCTTTTTTCATAACCCGGGCACTCTTGACCACCTGTGGCAGAAACATCTTGCCAGCGCCGAACAGGTCGCCCACCACACTCATCCCGGACATGAGCGGGCCTTCGATTACATGCAGTGATCGGTCATATTTTTGGCGCGCCTCTTCGGCATCTTCTTCGGCATAGTCGGCGATCCCTTTAATGATGGCATGGGCGAGGCGTTCTTCCACGGTCCCTTTCCGCCAGCTTAAATCTTCTTCCTGGCGGATGACACCGGAACTCTTTTTCATCTCTGCTAATTCCAGTAAACGCTCTGTGGCATCCTCACGCCGGTTGAATAGAACATCTTCTATCCGCTCCCGTGCTTCAGGATTGATTTCCTCATAGATGGCAAGCTGGCCGGTTATCAATGTGCTGGTCTCCTCGGCTGTCATCGCCGAG
>CAJXCW010000224.1 GCA_913051705.1 uncultured bacterium | reverse complement strand
CTACTCCAATGAGAACGGTATCACAATCAGCGGGGAACGGAAGGCCATCTGTTCCCTGGCCCGAACGTCCTATTTCGCGGAAGAGGATCTGGGCCTACCAGTGAATGAAAACGAATTCCTGCACACGGAGAATATGTTACTCATCGTTAAACAGCGACATATCCATGGATGATGGAACACTATTGGCAGGACACGTCGATGCCGGCGGTATCCAAGGCATGCAGCATTCGTTTGGTTTCGGGTTTCGGGTTTTAGATAATGGTGGTTTCTTGAGAAGGTGTCGATGGAAATATGACGAAAAAGCAGGTCTTGAATCTGAAATCCCGAAATTCGAAATTCTAGAACCTATACCCCAGGTTCGCATAGACCCGTCGGGCGCCGAAGCTGGCGGAGCCGTAGTGGATCTCAAACGGACCCACAGGGGTATCCAGACCGAGACCGACGCCCACGCCGTGCCGCAAGTCGTCCCACCGGAAATCCTGCCGTTGTTGCCACAGTCCGCCGATGTCGTAGCGGGTGGACGCATAAACCCCTGATAACACATTGAATCGTACCTTGAGGCTGCTCTGCAGGAGGTAGGCGCCGCGGAACTGATCCTGGCGGTAGCCGTAGAAATTCTGTATACCGCCCAGGCTGAATTGCTCCGAGAAGGGGATCTCGCCTTCTCCGATCCCGAAGACGAATTTAGGTCGGATGGTCAGATACTGGGCAAAGGTACGGTGCCATGCTAAGGACGTATAGCCTCTTAAAAATCGCTGATGACCGCCCAGTGCTTCACCGGCGACTTCCAGCCAGGCATCGTGATGATGGCCGGAGGAGGGAAAGGGATAGCGGTCCAGGTTGTCTACCTGGGAACGCAAAGTCAGGCTGCGGATATCAGCCCGGCCAGAAGGACTACGACCGGCGCGTGTCTGTACCTCCACGCCTTCCACCCGTGCGGTTAATGAAACAGCGCCGAGTCGTGCTAATTGCCTGCCGATGGTAAATTGAAGCCCTGAACGCTTTTCACGGAAGTTGCCGATCTGCTGCAACCCGTCATATACATATCGGTCATCCTGATGATAATAGCCTGACATCCGATAGGTCAGGTAGGTTTTGAACACCCGATCTGAGCGGAATTCCAGAATATATCGTTGCCGCCGATCGCCGAAGACAGCGCGTCCGGTGAGGCGTGATCCAGTGCCGAACAGGTTGGCCTCCGTCAGCGACAGGACCCCTTCTCCATTACGTTCACGGTCATAACGGGCGCCGAGCTTTACGATACGGGACGGCCGCTCCTTCACGGCGATGACCAGTCGAGGCCGACTATTCTTCTGCTCTACATCCAGGGTCACGGACTCGAACAGGCCGGTGCTGTATATGTTCATGATTCCCCGATTGACCCGATCCGCATCATAGACATCACCGGTACGTAGAGGCATCTCACGCAAAATAGCCCATCCCCGCGTACGGCGGTGGCCGGTCACGTGAATATCAGCAACATGTCCCTCATTGATCTTCATAAAGATGTTACCCGTTTCCAGATTGACGGTAAACTGTTCTAAATCGGCCATCACATAACCGCTTTCATGATACCGGTTCAATATCTTTTCACCGTCTTGATGGAGTTGCTGTAGATCAATCGGTTGACCGGTTTTCATCTTTATATACGTTCGCAGCATATCCTGTTGAAACAGAGTAACGCCTTCAATCACCAGGTCGGATAACACCGGTGTATGGGTCACACGGTACCTGACATGCCGGTCTAAATATCCACCGAGTATTTCCGCTTCGGCATCCGCATAGGGCCCCAGCCCGTATAGCATGGACAGATCAGCACGGATCATATCCACCGTCAAGTGTCGGCCGGGTTGAACATTCAATACCTTAGCCAGTCTCTGGCTCTCTTGCGTCGAACAACCGGTGATGGTTACACGTCCTACGCGCTCTTCGACGGCATCCAGCGGTTCTTCGTATTGGGACAACAATTCACGAATAGATGCTATATGCGGTCTGACCCCTTGCAGACCACGAGCAATCAACGTGTCAATATTTGAAAACCTGGAGGAAGGATGGTTGCCTATAGCCGGCGTAATCATGACATCGGCCCTGGTCTCCTGATTGCGAGCGGCTTGAATGACGGAGATGGTGATAATCTGATCAACAATATCCCAGGGAGCGGTCAGTTGGTCTTTAGGCCGCAGGGTATCCTGGGTGTTGACCGCGATCACGATATCTACCCCCCGTTGACGGACCAGATCCACCGGCATTGGTTCTACGAGAGCGCCGTCCACCAGCAGACGGCCCTGTCGTTCTACAGGGCGAAATACAATAGGTACGGCCGCACTGGCCCGCATCGCTTCCGCCAGATTGCCGTGCTCAAGCACCACGCGTTTGCCGCTGATCAGGTCGGTTGCTATAGCCACAAATGGAATTTTGAGTCGGGAAAAGTCACCCGCCGCCAGATAGTTGGCTGGGGCTGTCAGTGTAGTGAGCAGATGCTGAAGTTTCTGGCCGGCAGACAATCCGCCGGGTATAGACGGTCGAATGCCGTTCAGTCGAAACTGAAGCGTATGATCGGTCTGATCTGCTTTCTGGGCGACGAACAGATTGGTCCGTGCAGGATCATCCAGAAAGAGCCGCCCCCACTCTATGTCTAAGGCCAGCTGTTGAAGCGAATCCGGTGAGAAACCAGCCGCATAAAGCCCGCCAATGATAGACCCCATACTGCTGCCGACGATATAATCGATCGGTATGCCGGCTTCTTCAAGACCCATCAGCACCCCGATATGGGCGAATCCGCGTGCGCCGCCGCCGCTCAGGACAAGACCAACCTTCGGCCGAACCTCGGTCCGGGGTTGCAACAGGTCGATCACCGTCCTGGTAGGCTGAAGACGGATGGTACGCGTAGACGCATCATGGTCCGAAGCCGGGAGCCTTGCAGGCCAGATGGCCAGGGTCAGTATAATGAAGGCTAATGATGCAGGATGTTTTATCATTATCTATGTAAAATGCTAAAGGATAGGCCATATGACAAGCGAATATCTTGTTGAGATGCCGGCTTATTCCGGGTTGACACCCTCAAAGGTTTACGGTATTTTAAACCATTCTGGCACGTTTTGGGTTGCATGTATTAAAAATAATGCGTGACCCCGTGATATAAATGCGTTATTCACGTGTCACGAGTGACCGAACCCGCTTTTTTAAATACGTTCACTGATTCCAAAAGGATAAAACAACATGTCCCTTCTTACCCTGAAATGGTTGGCAGTCTTTTGCCTGGTCCTCATCATCGGTTGTGGCGATGCCGGTCCAGAAAAAACGATTGTGACGGTATATTCACCCCATGGCAAACCGATTTTGCCTGAGTTTGAGAAACTGTTCGAAACCGCTCATCCGACCATGGATGTACAGTGGCTCGATATGGGGTCACAGGATGTGCTGGATCGGGTACGGTCCGAACGGGCGAATCCGCAGGGGGATGTCTGGTGGGGCGCGCCGGCGACCAATTTCATTCAGGCGGCGGACGAAGGCCTGCTCTTACCTTATCGGCCTACCTGGGCGGATCAACTGAAGTCGGATTTCAAGGATCCGCAGGATCGGTGGTACGGAACGGCACAGTTGATCCCGGTGATCACATTCAACAATCAGGAACTCACGGAAGAATCTGCCCCTCAGGATTGGGATGATCTGCTGGATTCGAAATGGAAAGACAAAATCGTCATTCGCTATCCTCTGGCCTCCGGTACGATGCGCACGGCCTTTTCCGGGATGATCTGGCGGTTTTACAAGGAGACCACCTCTCCTGATCAAGGCTACGACTGGCTCATGAAACTCGATGCCAATACCAAAGACTATGCCGCCGATCCCAATATGATGTTCCAGAAGCTGGCCCGCAAAGAAGGCATTGTCTCCATCTGGTTGATGAACGATATCATGCTGCAGGTCGATCGTTACGACTACCCGTTCGGATTTATCATACCCGAAAGTGGCGCACCGATCCTGACAGACGGCATCGGCCTGATCGCCAACAGCAAGAATCCGGAAGAGGCGAAGCTGTTTTATGAGTTCGTCACCAACATCGACCATACCGTCCTGCAGGCCACCGAATACTACCGCATCCCGACCCGCACCGATATCCCGAAAGATCGCCTGCCGGATTGGATGGCCAATCTTGACGTCACGCCGTTCGAAGTCGATTGGCAAGTCTTCTCCGAGCAATCCAAGGAATGGATGAAATACTGGGATAAGAATATTAAGGGGAATGGATAGAACGAGTTCGGAATACGGAGTGCGAAGTGCGGATGGTTCCCAATGGGAACAAACTACAGGTGCGGGTCTTTTATTTTGTATCTTTATTCTGTATTTTACGTAACATGAGTTACTGATCTTAACTGCCTACCGGTTACTGCCTACTGCTTCCTTACCGCCTATGGCTCAGGTTACCCTTAATCAGCTTACCAAACATTTCGATGATACCCCTGTCGTAAAAGGCATCAGCCTGACAGTCGAGGATGGCGAGTTTTTCAGCCTGCTCGGTCCGAGTGGGTGCGGAAAGACGACTATTCTTCGCATGCTTGCCGGGTTTACGTTCCCCACGTCCGGGACCATTTTTTTCGACGATCAGGATGTATCCTATATCCCTCCCAACAAACGAAATACCGGTATGGTATTTCAGAATTATGCGTTGTTTCCGCATATGACGGTCTTTGAAAATGTGGCCTTCGGGCTGCGTACGCGCAAGGTGCCGAAGGCGGAGAGGGCGGACCGGGTGGCAGGCGCCTTGAAGCTGGTCGGTCTGTCCGGGCTGGAAGCACGGCCTGTCCCGCTCTTATCTGGTGGCCAGCAACAGCGTGTCGCCCTGGCACGGGCTGTTGTTATTGAACCGAACCTGCTGTTGCTCGACGAACCGCTGTCCAATCTGGATGCCAAATTACGGGAAGAGACGCGCGATCAGATCCGGGATTTGCAGAAACAGTTGGGTATTACAACGATCTATGTTACGCACGATCAGGAAGAGGCCCTGGCCGTCTCGGACCGGATTGCGGTGATGGACGACGGCATATGCCAGCAACTCGATACGCCGGACGTCATCTATCGGCAACCTGCGAACCGATTTGTAGCGACGTTTATGGGTAAGATGAACCTCTGGGAAGGCACATTGGCGGATGAAGACGGTCAATGTCTGTTCCGCCATGAGAGCGGATTGACGATATTGCTGCCTCAAAATACGACCATGGATGAGGGCCCGGTCTTTCTGGCTATGCGTCCACAGACCATAAAATTGAGTCCGGATGTGCTGGGTAATACCACGGCAGGAAGCGTCATTGATCGGCAGTTCAAAGGCGCTACCGTGGAATTTGTAGTAGAGGTCGCCGGCGAACGGATAACCGTCGTTACACATTCCGATGATCCGATCGCCGGAAAACAACCGGGCGAAGAAGTCTGGGTGCAGATGCCCGGCGATCAGGCGATCGTGCTGAAAGATTAATATGTCCTTAAAATCCGCAACCCACCCTCAATACATTCCCAAAGGGAACTTCCAATCCGCAATCCGCAATCCGCAATCCGCAATCCTCCTTCTCCTGGGTTTCATCATCCTCGGCTACATCATCTACCCCAGTGTCACGGTGCTCTGGGAAAGCTTTTTTCGTGATGGCCGGATGACGCTGCAGAATTACGCTGAATTTTTTGACCTGGCAAGCACGTCGTATGTCGAAGGGCTTTTCAACAGTATCTGGATTTCCTTCGGCAGCGTCCTGATCTCCGCGCTGATCGGCGTACCGCTGGCTCTTATTTTTTCTACCTACGAATTTCCAGGTCGATCTATTTTCGCCGCTCTGGCTACCCTGCCTATTGTGCTGCCTCCGTTGGTAGGCGTGATCTCCTTTTTATTTTTATATAGCGAAAGTGGGATGGTCCCCCGCCTGATTCAGGTGGCGTTGGGGCTGGATCAGGTGCCGTTTTCTCTGAACGGCGTATGGGCGATTCTGGTCGTCCACGGTTACACGATGTACGTGTTCTTCTATCTGTTCACCTCGGCGGCGCTTAAGGGGATGGACCCCTCGGTCGAGGAGGCGGCGACCAATCTGGGGGCGTCAACATTGTTCCGATTCCGTACGATTACCCTGCCGTTGCTGACCCCCGCGCTGGTGGCGTCTGCACTTCTGGTCTTCATGACCTCCATGAACTCGTTCAGCGCCCCCTACATCTTTGCCGGCGGATTCCGGGTTCTCAGTCTGGGTATCTATACCTCCAAACTGAACGGCGATATGGAAATGGCGGTCACGCAGACGGTCATTCTTTCCGGTTTCTCACTCGGCTTCCTTTTCTGGATGCGATATTACGAAGGCCGGCGAAAGTATGCCATGAGCGGCAAAGGAGTGGTCGCAAAACGCAGGGAAGTCAAAGGCCGCTGGCTTCGGTTTATCATCGGGGCGGTAGGCATCATCATGGTTGTCATTTTGCTGTTGCCCCATATGACGATTCTGCTCATGTCGTTCGTAAAAGACGGCTCATGGACCTTTCAGATCCTGCCCACGCAATACACCACTGAAAATTATGGGCGTTTGCTTCAAGACCCCTCTGTGTGGGAACCGATCAAGAACAGCATTAACATGGCGGTGCTGGCCACGATCGCGGATCTGGTGATCGGCGTAACCGCCGCCTACCTGGTCGTCAAAGGTACGTTCCGGGGACGGCGTATTCTTGATGCGCTGATCATGGTCCCCTGGGCGCTGCCTGGTACTGTGGTGGCGATCAATCTGATCGTCGCCTTCAGTAAGGGGACGCCGTTCAGCTTCGGCCAGGTACTTATCGGTTCGTTCTGGTTGCTGCCGATCGCCTACTTCATCCGCCATCTGCCGATCATCTTCCGGGCGTCTTCGGCGGTGTTAGAGCAGTTGGATGACTCTCTCGAAGAGGCGGCGCGTAACCTGGGCGCCGGCGCGTTTTATGCTTTCCGTCGCGTCACCCTGCCCCTGATCGGCCCCGGCGTGCTGGCCGGCACGTTGCTGGCGTTTGTGATTGCGCTGGGAGAATTTGTGGCTTCTATTCTGCTCTATGTGTACAGCAATCGGCCGATCGCCATTGAAATTCTATCTCAGCTTAGACAATTCAATATCGGCAGCGCCGCCGCCTATGGTGTCCTCCTGCTGATTCTTGTCTCCGCTGTCCTTCTTGGTTCCAATTATATCACCCGTGGCACCGCAGACCGGAGTCTTTCTTAAGAACACGGTGGAAGGATGGATGGACCGGTTAACGGGTCGAAACCCTTTCCACCCCACCACCCTCCCATCCCGCCTTTAACGCCTATGCGTACGGATCATTTCCTCTTCATCACCGCCTTTACAATGGACTTCTGTACCGCGCTGGTCTCGTTTGCCGTGCCTCTGGTGGCGCTCAGCCTCGGGGCGTCGATTGTAGAACTCGGTCTGATAGGCACCACCGGTACGCTTGCATTTACGCTCGCCTGCTCCTTTACCGGTAAGCTGGCGGATCGGTACGACCGCCGTCGGTTGATGGGTATTTCAAGCATTGCGACGGCCATCGTCTTTATGTCGCTTATTTTTGCCTCAAGCTTCTGGGAGCTGCTTATCGGCGCAACCCTCGGTTGGGGGTTGATGGCCCTGTTCTGGCCGGCACTTCAGGCGACCCTTGCCGAAGGCCGTAACCAGGCCCAACTGGTTAAAACGCTCGGTATGTTCAATATGTTCTGGACCATCGGCTTTATGTGCGGACCGCTTTTCGGCGGGTATCTGTATGCCATTCATCCCCGCCTGACTTTTACGGTAGGGATGGCCGGAATGGCGTTATTGTCGCTGGCTATTTTTTTTATGCGGTTCAAACCTGCGGACGTTCAGAAAGAAGAACCGCTACCCGATACGCATAAATCCGGCGATACGGCCCGATTCCGAACTATGGCCTGGATAGCCAGTTTTTCTGCTTTTTTTATGGTCGGGATTCTCAACAATCAATTCCCCAAGCTGGCCGCCGAACTCCTGATCCGGCCTGAGGTGCTGGGCGTTCTATTGGCGATTCCGAGGTTCGCCCAGTTTCTTGTTTTTCTGCTGGTTCGGTATACCACACGCTGGCAATTTCGTCTTATGCCCCTCATTATTCCGCAGATATTGGCTATAATCGGGATGGTGATTGTCACGACACAGGATACCCCAATGGTACTCGGGCTGGCCTTCGGGACTATCGGCCTGCTGGTCGGCGCCTCGTTTTCCGCCAGCCAGTTCTATTCGTTTTTCCAGGAAGAACGCAAGGGCGAACGTGGCGCCCGCAATGAGATGATTATCGGTATGGGCATGGTATCCGGTCCGTTTGTCGGCGGCCTGCTTGCCCAAAATGTTGGACTCCGTGCGCCATATGTGTTATGTTGCGTCGTGCTGGTCACCGCTATGTTGCTGGAATACCGTCTGTACCGAAAGAAGGTACGAAACGACGAAGCGCGAAGCGATACAAGTGGTTTTCAAAGGACCTCCTACAACAACGAGACGCCGGAATAACGATTCGTAGCTTCGTAGCTTCGTAGTTTTTCAACCACCCACGGAGCCATATATGCCGATGATACAAGGTGAAAATAGGCAAGCCATCCAGGAACGATTCCAGGCGTTAACCGGTCCGGTCACGCTGGTGATATTCACCCAGGCGGTCGATCCACCACAGAACAGTCAGGAGACAACCGGGATCATGGGTGAACTGGCCGGGTTATCGGATCAGCTAAGCGTCAAGATCTATGATTTCCAGGAAGACCGGGACGCCGTAGATAAGTATAACGTTGAACGTATTCCTGCTATTGTTCTGGAAGGCGCCAAAGACTATGGCGTACGATATTACGGCTTTCCGGGCGGGTATGAATTCGGGGCGTTGATCGAAGATATCGTTAACGTGTCTCAGGGCGACTCCGGCCTGTCGGATCAGACGAAACAACGGCTCTCCTCGCTGGAGAAACCAGTGCATCTGCGGGTGTTCTCAACGCCTACATGACCGCATTGTCCCGGCGCTGTGCGGTTAGCACACCAGCTTGCAATCGAAAACGATATGGTCACGGCAGATGCCGTAGAAGCCACCGAATTCCCGGATATGTCTCAGCAGTTTATGGTCCGGGCGGTCCCCAAGATTGTGATCAACGACGAAGCCAGCTTTGAAGGGGCTCTGCCGGAAGGGATGTTTGTGGATCAGGTGTTTGAGGCGGTCGGCGGGTAAACCGCCGGGTGCTTTGTGCTTTGTTAATAGATACAAGATACAGGATGCAAGATGCAGAATTCAACGTGGGATTTTACAAATATCCAAAGCCTCCCGCAATGTATGCAGCAGATCGGGGTCCTGATCCAGAAATTGCTCGACCCGGTTTATAACATCCAGAACCACCGCCGCAC
>CAJXCW010000223.1 GCA_913051705.1 uncultured bacterium | reverse complement strand
GTACCCATCAACAGAATGAGGTAACAACCTATCTGAATAGCCATGTTATTGATTCTGATCATATCCATACCTGATTTCGTCTGTCCATACAGAAACATAGTTTCGTAGTTTCAACTAATCCTTCACGATCTGGTTCCACAAATTTTCAGCCTGCCGGGTCAAGGCAGCCTGGGTGCCGGTGTTTTCAAGGAGATAGTCCGCCCATTGTGCTTGCTGCGTATCCGGCGTCTGGGCGGCGATGCGTTGTTCCGCCTCTTCTTCCGACAACTGATTTCGATGGATAATCCGTTTTTTTCGAACCGCAGGCGGCGCCGTGACCAGGATAATGACATCGGCCAGATCCGTCGGGCCGGTTTCCACCATCAAGGCTGCATCAACGACGATGACGTCCTGGTGGCCATGGGCTCGTTCCTCTGCAATCCGTCGTCTTATTTCCGCCCGGATAGCGGGTCGTACGATACGATTCAACGTCTGACGGGCATCGGTGTTCTTGAAAACGATACGACCCAATGCTCGACGGTCTATAGCGCCTTCCGGCGCGAGTATTTCCGATCCGAATGTCTCGACCAGCTTCGTTTGCATGGGGTCTGTCTTGAGCAGTTCATGAACCATTACATCCGCATCAATGACCAGGGCACCGAGCTGTTCGAAGACCCGAGCGACTGTTGATTTGCCGGATGCAATGTTGCCGGCCACTCCGATTACGACCACGGACGCCTCACACTCACGTTACTTCAACGGCGTCGGAGCCGTTGCTCTCGGTAGTCGCCGGCGTCAAAGGATCCTCGTGTTTGCCTTCGAGGCGGACAGACACCATCTTGGACATGCCCGGTTCTTCCATGGTGATGCCGTACAGATAATCGGCTGCTTCCATGGTCCGTTTATTATGGGTGATCACAAGAAACTGTGTATCCTTGGAAAATTGATGCAATGCAGCCGCAAAACGATGCACATTGGCATCATCAAGCGGAGCGTCTACCTCGTCAAACACACAGAACGGGCTAGGTTTTACCAGATAAATAGCGAACAACAGGGCGATAGCGGTCAGGGCTGTCTCTCCGCCGGAAAGCAGGGCGATACTTTGCCGCCGTTTTCCGCTCGGGCGCGCCATGATTTCGATACCGGCTTCCAGCGGATCGCCTTCTTCCAGGTTGAGATCCGCCTCGCCCCCTTCGAACAGCGCCTGGAATGTCTTCATGAAATAGTGCCGTATTTCCTCGAATGTATCCAGAAAACGAGCGCGCGCAGCCCGGTTCATCCTGACAATGGTTTTCTCCAGATTTTCTTTCGCTTCGATCAGATCATCCTGCTGTTGTTTTAAGAAATCCACCCGTTCTTTTGCGGCGGAATACTCTTCCACTGCAGCCATATTGATCGGACCCAATTCATCTACTTTACGTTGCTGATCGTGCCGCATCGCCCGGGCTGTTTCAGCATCGAATGTTTCCAATCCCGGGATGTCGGGCAGTTCGGAAATGTTTTCAGGATCCGTTTCATACTTTTCTATCAACAGGCTACGGACTTGGTGTCCTTTCACATCAAGTTCGGTATCTTCCAATTCCGCTTGATGGATTTGCTCTTGAATTTGCGAGAGGGCATTCCGGCTTTCCTGAGAATTCTGTTGCAACGACCGTACCTGCTCCTGTATCGCCCGGTGTTCCTCCATCACGGCATCCCGGGCCCGTTCTTTTTCACGCCGGTTCGTGTACAGGGTTTTTAATTTTTCTTCACCCTGTTCCAGCATTTTTTTCAGTTCCGAAATTTGCTTGGCCGCCTGTGTTATCTCTTCCCGGCGCTGCGTAAAGACGGTATTCAATCGCTCATCCTGCCGGGTAAGATGTTCACCGGTCATACGAAGTTCGTTTCCCCGGCTTTCGAGAGAAATCAGGGTTACCCGCGCTTCGTGGGCTGCGTTGGACAATCGCTGCCCATCCGCCTCAAGCTGATCCAGTTCCTCCTGCGCCTCCTGCGCGGCAGCCTCGGCCATTTCGCGTGATCGTGCTGATTTTACCAGTTCATCCCGAAGATCCTTGAGATGCGCGACGGCCTCTTCGGTCTGGTGGGTGAGCGTTTTTTCTTCCTGTGCGAGCCCTCTTTCCCGGTCGCTCAACTGTTCATGCTGGAATTCATGCTGCCTGACGTTTTGCTCGATCTGCATGTGGTCCTGCTGGTATTTTTCAAGCGCCAGATCCGTTGTGGTTCTAAGCTCAAGCAGTGTATTCAGCTCAGCGGAGAGTGTCGTCAATTTCTCGGTAACCGTTTTGTGTTCTTCCCGTAAGCCCTTCATTTCTTCTTCAATGGTTTCAATGCGATGGGTGCGGCCGAGCAGGTTCGTATCCTCTTCAACAGCGGTCCCCCCGGTTAATATGCCGGCAGGATCTACGTGTTCTCCGGTCAGTGCTAGAAGGTGCCAACTCTGTCCATCATTAAAGAGCGGCGCCAGACGAAGCGCCGTATCGAGATTCTTGACCAGCACGGCATGAGAAAGCAGGTAAGCCGCCGCAGAATCCAGTTCTTTACCCGTTTCGACATAGTCGATAGCCCGCCCGATTATCTCTTTATCGGTAGACGGCAGGGTGTTGGATGACTCGGGTGGCTCATTCATCCGGTCGAGCAATAGAAAAGAGACCGTACCCGCCTGGTTATCCTGCAGGTATTGTATGCCCTGTTGCGCGTCATCCGTCGTCCCGGCGACCACGTACTGTAATATATCTCCCAGGTACGCCTCGATCACGGCTGCGTATCGTTCATCTACCGTAATATGTTCTGCCAGCGTCCCGCGCAGTCCCTTTATAGAAGGACCGTCGGTCATCAGGGCTTTGATTCCCTGCTCGTAGCCCTCATATTGCTGTTGCATCTGCACCAGCAGACTGTGTTCCCGTTCTCTGGCCGCCAGCTGTGTATTCACTGTTGATAGACGGTCACGGTCTGTTTCACGGCGTTGTTGTTTATCCTGTAGATCTTCATCTACCGAGGTCTTCATCGCCGTATTTTCCTTCACCTGTTGTACAGCCCTGTGTAAATCTTTCCTGGATCTTTTTAATTTCTTATCGATTTCTACAAGGTCTCCGGCAATTTTTTCATGGGTCTGGCCGACATCGTACTGGCGATTACGCAGCCCATCGATCCTGGACTCGAGGGATTTGACCTCCACCTGCTTTTCTGTCTGCTGCTGTATGAGCATAAACCGCCTGCTCTGAAGCACCCTGGTGGATTCTTTATTTTGAGTAATCTGATCGGCAAACGATTGTGCTTCCCTATCTTTTTCCTGAAATGATTTACGGGCTTGCTCCAACGCCTTCATCACCCTCTGCTGATCGTCCAGCGCCTGTTTTTTCTGTTCAGTGATATGTGTCAACTCGGTCTGGGATTGTTCCACGTCTCTCTCAGCAGTTTTTACCCGCTGTTCCAGACCGCTGCGTCGCTCGCGATTGACCAGCACCTGCTCGTTCAATGTACGGATACTATTATCGACCTCGTTGAACACAGCATGGCGTTCCTGGAGCGTTCGTTCTTTTTCTGTCATCTCCAGTTGTTGTTTTTCTATATTAGCTTCCACTGTATGTATACGTGTGGAAATCATTTCTTTCTGTCTGGTCTGTTCTAAAATTTTGGCCCGCACCGGTTCAGTTTGCTGACGCAACGTCATAAAATCGTGATAGGCGATCACAATTTCAATATCCTGAATATCCTGGGTCAGCCGCTGATGGCGTTCGTACTTCCATACCTGACGCCGGAGCGATCCCGAACTGCGCTCCACCTCTTCAAGAAGATCAGCGATACGGACCAGATCATGCTCCGTACTTTCCAGTTTTCGTTGGGCTAGCCGGCGACGTGTTTTGTATTTATTGATCCCTGCCGCTTCTTCTATCAACTGACGCCTGTCAATTGTACTGCCGTTAACGATGGAATCCACCATACCCTGTTCGATAATTGAATAGGCGTGGGCACCCATTCCGGTATCGAGCAACAGGTCCGTGATGTCTTTCAATCGGCAGGGCACCTTATTGATAAAATATTGACTGTCACCGGACCGAAAATAACGGCGTGTAATTGTCACCTCGCTGTATTCGATCGGCAATTTCTGATCGTCATTGTCTATAGTCAGAGAGACTTCCGCCATCCCGAGCGGCTTACGCGTAGCCGTGCCATTGAAAATAACATCTTCCATCCGTTTGCCACGCAATGAGGTCGCCCGGTGTTCACCCAGCGCCCAGCGTATGGCATCCACGATATTGGACTTACCACATCCATTGGGACCGACTAACGCCGTAATACCATCGCTGAATTCAACTTTCAGTTTGGATGAAAATGATTTGAATCCGACCACTTCAAGATGTGATAAACGCATGGAATGGACCTTGAGATCAAGGATGAATGGCCCCCTGTGGGGACGCATCAAACACTACGGTTTTGCGGATTGCGAAATCGATCCTGTGAGTATGGCTCGTAACATCTTATGATCTAAAAAGACTAAACAGGGGACAAAGCATTGAAGAATATCACTATATGTTGGGGGGTTGTCAAGAGGTTTATACATTATATAGTTAAAAAATGGAAATACGAGTGGCAGATGGCAGGTGGCAAGTGGCAAGTAGCGGGTAGGATAGTGTAAAGATTCTTTCGGTTAGATTGTACATGGTGGAATAACAGGATGGAACCGATAGGATGGATCTATGCATTGATATAGACGGGTTATGCATCAAGACGAGTGGTGGGCGCCTGGTATAATAAGGCCTAAGGCCTGTTTGAGTAAAGGATTCGGGGGAGCGTTTTGACAAAGACGAACAGATTGCAGGATATTACGGTGATTATACCTGTGCTTAATGAAGAGGCCTCTATCGGGTTGGTGCTGGCGGATTTGCCTGATGATCTGGTATCACGCGTCATAGTTGTGGATAACGGGTCTACCGATCAGACGGGTCAGGTCGCTTCAAATGCAGGGGCTATCGTCGTGAAAGAGCCGCAGCGGGGGTATGGCGCCGCCTGTTTGCGCGGCATGGCAGAAGCGAGACAGTATCATCCTGATCTCATTGTATTTCTTGATGGGGACTACAGCGATCATCCGGAAGACCTGAGCCTGCTGGTCAAACCGATCCTTGAAGATAACTATGATATGGTAATCGGCTCCAGGATGCTCGGTCGGCGGGAGCCGGGTGCGCTCCCCATTCAATCACTCGTCGGCAATTACATGGTACCCAGAATCATCCGGCTCCTGTACGGCCATCATTATACCGACCTGGGTCCATTTCGAGCGATCCGGTATGATCGGCTGCTTGATTTGAATATGGAAGATACAAACTACGGTTGGACGGTCGAAATGCAGATCAAGGCGGCACAAAAAAAATACAGGACCATCGATGTACCCGTACAATACAGGCAACGTATCGGCATATCTAAAATCACGGGTACGCTCAGCGGTGCTGTACGGGCTGGCTTTAAGATCCTATGGCTGACGTTTACCTATGTGTTCAGGAAAAAAGGGTGAGGGAGAGGGAATCCGCAGATTCGCCATTATTTATCCCCCCGTTCCCACCGGTCTGCTTTCATCGGTGATCCATTCGCTCCAGGAGCCGGAATAGAGCACGGCGTCACCAAGGCCGGCATGGGCAATGGCGAGCAAATTGTGGCACGCGGTGATGCCGGAGCCGCAATAGGAAATGATGTGCGCCGTATCGATCCCATCGAATAGCTGTTCATATCGGCACCGTAGTTCTTCCGGGCTTCGAATGCGTCCACCGTCTGTGATATTTTCCGCAAAGGAAGCGCAATGCGCGCCCGGTATATGTCCGGCAACCGGATCAATAGGCTCCTGTTCTCCTCGATACCGTTCCGGGGTCCGCGCATCGAATACACGATAGGTCGAGTCGTTTCGATATAGGTCTACGTGCTCTGTATCCGTCAGCAGTCGGGGGCGAACGTCAGGCACAAAAGATCGCGCCGGGCGTGGTGATATCTCCTGCGTAATCGGTAATTCAGCCGCCTGCCAGGCCGGCCATCCGCCATCCAGCACGGCCACGGCATCGTGACCGAGCCATTTGAGCATCCACCACAAACGGGCGGCGATGGATCCGGACGCGCTATCGTATACGACGACCTGCACATCATGATCCATACCCCAGCCGGAAAAGGTTTGGGCCGCAGCCTCTACCTTGGGCAATGGATGCCGACCGGTCGTACCGGGAATAATAGGCCCCGACAGATCCTCATCCAGGTGTGCATAAAGGGCATTAGGAATGTGTGATGTCTGATAATCCTGCCTGCCCTGTGCCGTATCCGCCAGAGAAAAGCGGGCATCGATGATACACCATTCGGTATGCTGGATGTGCTGGTGAAGCGTTTCAATATCGATCAGTGTGTTATACATATTAATGTCTCCACTTGTGTCAAACTGGACACATATTTACTGAAGATACGCAAAGACCGCGTAACGTACTTTGTATTTTGTGCCTGGTGATTTGTTAAGAGTATCTGCTGCGTTATAGCTCTGCATCCTCTTCATCATCATACACAATTCGGATGGCTTTGATATTGGCGATTTTGAATGATCGCAGGTCGTCTTCAAAGATACGATGGGCTTCTACGTAGGGCGTCCCCCGGGTTCGTTCGATACGGATGGGCTTAATTCTATGTATATCACTACGGCTTCGATTACCGAGATAATAGTCGATCACAGCGATATGGTTGTAGTTGACGGCCATATCCAGGAGCTCTTCCGTCTGCTTTGAAGACAGGAATTGCATCGTCGCAGCCTGCTCAAAATGGGGGGCGTTTTCGGTCGGTGAATTTAATCGTTTTCTCAGTCGATAACCAGGCAAACAATCGTTGAAACCGATGACACTCTTCGGAGATGGATGTGGCGTATGGCGGCTTCGGACGTCCGCAAAATGCTCACGGGCAAACAGATGGTGCACGGCGTTGGGTTCCGGCTCCATACCGATCACCTGAGACCTGGGCATATACCCATTCTTACGGAGCAGGTCCATCAACTCACGATATCGGTGACGTTTTACGATCAGGGCGTCCGGCGCCACTTCACCCTGGATGAAAGGTGACAGATCTCTATGCGCTTTGATATGACTCGCAATTTCGGCATTTTCGGTTCGGAGTAAAAAGACATCCATGAAAAACACCTGCCCGTATGTGTCACTCCAGGAATGGATGGAATACTCGATATTCTGCGGGATCGCTTTCTCTGAATGACGTTTTAGAAAGGCGATAATGGCTTCCCCCGACATGCCTTCATCACCAGCTCTGTATATAGTGTCCCGGGTAATACGGTACGTCGAGGTGACATCCACGGTAATCAGATCGGCGAACCGCTCCAGTTCTTCTTTGATAATCAGATTCAGGGTTCGTGGCACGAGGATCTCAAAGGTGGGTTGGACAATAAATTGTTCCGTCCAGGCCCCGTCTTCCATCCATGTTCGATTACCCAACACGCTTTTTCCCAGTGGCGTGATGGTCAGATAAGACGGACTTTTCGTATCATCGTGCTGACGGATGATACCGAGCCATGCCAGTTCATGCAAGGCTTTGCGTATCCCCTGACGCGTATGTTCGAGTGTGGCATCACGCCTGGAGATACCGGGCGTACAGGCCGCCGTCAATCCGATCATAGCATCCAGGTTGATGCCTTCCAGATCTATGCAGATCTGCAGCACGCCGATTACACTGGTTGTTTGAGGGGATAGGGGCTGGTGTTTACTATACCAGAAGGCCAGCAGGTCATCCAACTTTTCGGTGGTTGGTAAATGAAGCCACTGTTCGAAGGCCGGTGAACAGTGCAGCCTCGATTCTTCTTCATAGACCAGCCGTCGTGATTGACAATAATCCAGCATTAAACTCAAACGATCAGGATAGGTATTCAGTGAAGAAGAGGTATGGTTGTCTTTTGATTCAAGCCGGTTCAGTATGTTTTCCAGCGCCCGTTTATACAAGATGCCGCGGTCTGTAAGCCGGGCAGGTTCGTACTGTACACTGTTTAACAGGGCAAACAGGTCCCGGATGATCATAAGCTCATCTGAGCCGACGGACTTCGGCGGCTGTACGAGATCTGCAGACAGCAGTTCAGATATTTGCCGGGTAACATGCCGATTCAGGATATCGCGAATATCTGTGGGAATGATATACTCGACCGTATGAAAATGTTCTCGCCGCCCCATGATCAGGCTGCGTGTCAACAGGGTATAAATATGGTCTGCCACGTCGGCGTTACTGGATTTTCTGACATCGAAAGCATACCCCTTATCCCCGGCAAACAGGATTGCGAGGAGTAAATCCTGCTCGTCCTCATTCAACGAATCAACCCGAGATTCGATGAACCCCGGTTGTAAGATATGGTTCGGCAATTCCCGTATGAGCCGGGCGCGGGAAATCACACTGGATCGTATTTCAAGCGTAGAAGCGATTAACTTGAGATCGTCCAGCGGTAAGGCGGAAATGTAATCGTGGTAGGTCATCGATAAGGGAGCAAGTGGACAAGTGGACATCCCCTCAAGGGGGATCGGAAAGTTGCCGTTTAGAACTTTCTAATTTTTCAACCAACTATCAATCCCACTCCAAAGTCACCCTGAAACAAGCCCAGTAAATACAAGGGTTTCAGAGGGGAAAAATTTAGTTTGTAGTTACTTTGTAGTGTCGAGGTATAGCACTTGTTTCTTATCATTTTAATCACCCCAGTTATTTCAGTAATTTACAAATCCCCAACTACAAACTTGTTAGCGCATTTACCCTTTTGTGTAGAGTTAATCATGTTCCCTATACACATTTATCTTAAGCGTTTTATCCAGTCTATGGCAGTATCAAATGTTTCCTGCATATTGTTATGCCCGAGCCCCGGATACACAACATATTCATACTTACCGCCTGCATCCTTCAGTATTTGTAAACGTGCAATGGAAAGATCGACTGGCACACTGCCATCCTGACTTCCGAATATCCATAACCCTGGTATTTCAAGTTTCGATAGAGACACAATAGGATCGATATCTTCACCTAAAAGATCTGGCCAAATATATTTCTGCTTGCGAGACTGCAGCGCTTCAAGATAGGTAGGCACCTTTTTAGAATCTGAATCTGCTGTATATTTACTAAAAACAGTTGCTCCAGTTTGAGGCGATAAAGAATTATTAGAATATCCTCTTAAAGAGATTAACTCTCTGCCAACGTTCATCATTCCTACTCCACTCATACCATCACCACCTACATAAAAACGTTCGAAAGGAGGAACACCGCGATCCTGGTTGTAAGCTCCTAAGAAACCATATTCAACATTAGTTCTTAACACTAAATTTTTGTTTTCACCAAAGTTGGCTAAAGTAGTATACCAGTCTCCCTTAAATCAATTTCCGCAATATATTTCCTTAACAAACTAACCGCTAGATCAGCTTGTTGCGGCAGTAAATTCG
>CAJXCW010000222.1 GCA_913051705.1 uncultured bacterium | reverse complement strand
TAAAAGAAGCGGTGGAAAAGGTGTTTAGCGTGACGGTTACAAAAGTCAATACGCTCGTCGTGCCAGGGGCGACTGAAAACAGAAGTGGATCTACTGACTTTGACCAATTTGAGCCCTGAGACGATCCACACAGAGGTCGAATCCCTTATTGAAGAAGGCACTCTGATTGAGATAATGAACCGGGGAGTCATGCATGCATCCTGGTATGGACGTTTGAAAGATGACATGGTTAATGAATTGCAGCGCATGCATGATGAGCATCATTTAAAAGAACGTGTATCTAAGGATGCCCTTAGATCTCAGATATCCTCTCCGATTCAGGATACGGTGTATAATATGCTATTGACCAAATTGGTTGAAGAGGGCAGAGTCTCCCAACAGGGTAGTGAGATTAAACTGGCTTCCCATAGCGTTTCGTTATCGGCTCAAGAGCAAGGTATATTAGAATGCATTCATACGCTCAAAGATAAACCGGTACACATCGTCAATATGAACGATATACTTGATCTTAATCCGGATTCCCGTCCCGATATGATGAAAAACATGGTGTCTTACGCTTTCGATCAAGGGATACTTATCGAATTTGCAGATAAGATGATCATGCATCAGCAGGGTTTGGAATCAGCAAAATACAAGTTGATCGACTATTTAACACGACATGGTACTGTGCGAGCAACCGAGTATAGAGCGTACCTCGACATCTCGCGCTCCCATGCCACAGCTCTGCTGGATTATTTCTGCGATCTGGGGATCACACACCGCGAGTCCGGTACGCATCGCCTTGCCAAGGAGACCGTAGGAGATCATTAGAAATGGATTGCTAATCGATGAGGTTGATATATCTTTAACAAGCTTTATTCGTGTATGTAAATGTGTTTCAGCATCTATCTTAGATGGGGGCGGATGGGTCACTGGTGTGCCTCCCGGACTTCAAATCCGATGGCGGGCCCTAAACAGGTCCGTGGTGGGTTCGATTCCCACACGCTCCCCCCATTTTTTCTGTACCTGATGTATTTTACTATTTTATTATTATACTTATGAGCCAACCACAGACTGATGAAACCCAAAAGGGCATGCCCATGGAAATTCTGGGTATGTACCTTTTTATTGCAAGTGAACTTATCCTCTTCATTACTCTCCTCGTTATTCTTTTCTGGACACGATCCGGTCATTTATCTGATTGGCCGCCGCCGGGACAACCCCGTTTACCGATCGGGATTACAGGAATCAACACCATTATTCTACTTTGTAGTGGATTTACCATGTTCCGTGCTTATCGATATATAAAACAAGATTTAAAACCACAACTGACCAGATGGCTCATGACCACCTGTATTCTGGGCGTTGTTTTTTTAACGGTTCAGGGTTTTGAATGGATCCGATTAATCGGGTTTGGGTTGAGCATGACTTCCAGCTTATACGGCACCATGTTTTACCTGGTTATCGGCCTTCATGCCGGTCATGTGTTTATTACCATCATGCTCCTGCTTTATCTCTGGGCACGGTCTTCATCAGGCTTCTATACGGCGGATAAGCACACGGGGATTGTACTCGGTTATATGTTCTGGTTATTTGTCGTGCTCATCTGGCCGGTATTGTATGGTCTGGTTTATTTGATATGAGTTATATGTGCCACATCGATCAATAATCAGAGCTTAATATCAAATGGGAACATGAATCAGGTGCTGAAAGGCCCGATTCCAACTAAATATTCATAACTCTGCCGGGCGGCGTCTTCCGGCTCCATCAGCCCTGCAAAAGCTTGGTGCACGGTGACATATCCACCATAACCAATTTCATCGAGGGTTTCTATTATCACGGGAAAGTCTATCCCCCCCGGATCCTGCAATGAAATAGGATCGTAAGGCGCCGGTCCTTGTATCCAGGTGTTTAATACAATTTCTCCGTCCGGATTTTTGATGTGATTCTGTAGATAAACGTTGAACAGCCAGGGTTGGAAATGTTTGATGGTCTCGGCTCCATAGTCCTGACCGCATAAATCCAGGTTGGCCGGTTCATATATGATGCCGAAATTAGGACGTCCCACACGTTTCAACACCTCCACAGATTCGTCTACCGTTTCGAACAGACTGCGTGTGTGGGATTGGTGCGCAAGCCTTATATTGCGTTCATGAGCTTCATCAGCCGCTCGTTGCGCCCAGATGATATCTTCCTCTTTCTTCATACCGATTCGGATTAAATCCGTTCCTAAAAGGGCTGTTAAATCCAGATAAGGTGTAATATTACGTAGGGCATCTGGCGCGTGGTCATTATTTGCGGGAATCGGAATATCTCCTGTGACCATGGAGATTTTTAACTTACGATCATTCACGACTTTTTTAACCGAGGTAATATCCTTTAATGGGGTTTGAATACCGGCCTGGGACGCCCGCATGCATACGGCTGGATACCCGAGTTCTACAGCCAGACTTGCTAGCTGTTCCATC
This sequence comes from uncultured bacterium, assembly GCA_913051705.1. GTDB lineage: Bacteria > JAAXHH01 > JAAXHH01 > JAAXHH01 > JAAXHH01 > CAJXCW01. The sequence continues at coordinate 6,976 of CAJXCW010000222.1, read as the reverse complement.
GAACGATTCGCTTCTTCTTTTTTCAATACACTTTCAGCTACACGAACGGATAATGATAATTTCATGTATTACTAGTTCCTTATGATCGACTTGTGCCCATGATTTGCAAATCTGCCCCACCAGGAAGATGATATCCCAAACATTCCATGATTTGGGCCGTGAATCGATAGGTGAGGCCCCATAAGACTGGATGTTTATCACCCAGTAAATCTATTGCCGGCACCTGCCTGTTACCCCATACCCCGGAGATATTTGCTGTGCGATACCTGGTGGAATCTAATAAATCACCGAGCGTAATCCAATATGCTTTATGTATCTCGCAATTCAAACAAAGATCAGGTTTACCCGCTAACAAATACACAAATCCTGCCACATGGACTTTATGGAACTGAGTTGTAAGGTCATCGAGTCGTCCTACAGAATGCTTATTGGAAAGATGCAGCCCCACTTCTTCTTCTGTTTCCCGTTCGGCCGCCGCTTGGGGTCCATCGTCATAAGATTCAATTCGACCACCCGGAAAGGCAATATGGCCGGACCAGGGGTCTCCATCTTTTTTTGATCTGATCAGATATAAAAGATTTAATGTGTTACCGTCGTCCCAAATTGGTATAGCCACCGCGGCTGGGCGTGCATCGGCTTCTGGTTGTATCAACTTTGGCGGTCGTTCCGATAGGGCATGGGCGAGGGTTTTTCCATAATTCATATCCACTTCAATCTTCCCATTTATTAGACATGATATTTCATTCAACCAATATATGTTTATAAACGTCTATACTCTGTACGTGCACAGCGCGCCGTCCGCTTGCACTTAAAACTCAGGACTCGACACTTTTTTATCTCTGCACTTTGTACTCAAGGAGCAACCCATGCGAGGCGCCGGTGGAACCGACGGAGGGACAGGCAGTTTTTTCTTAGTTTGATCATGATGACTGGTGGCGGGTATCTGTTTTTAGATGCCATTCAGATCGTAAACCACTTCTCATTTGGATACAGAATGTTTAATGTCGGCGGAATTCCGCTTACAAGCGGGCTGGTATTGATTCAGACTATTTTCGGCATCGGTATTATCTTTTATAATGGCAGAAATCCCATTGGATGGCTCCTCTTCATGGGCGGCTTGGCCATGCTCGCTTTCGGGGTCATCAGCAGTATTGATTTTCGCATGCGCCAGATGTCTGCATTTGAACTTCTGATAATTCTGGTTCTCTTCGTAGGCGGACTGGGTTTATTCTTACGGTCCTTAAAAAATTCTTCCCTTAATCAGGTTTAGCATACTCGAATCGCTTCAATGCTCAGGGCATGGCCTATTTTCTCAAGAGTGCCGCCCACATGGCCTATTCCAATGGCCATGTGATGCGAAGGGCCCTGTCTGGACCAGGCCTCCATGAATCCTTTAATACCAGGGGCAAAACGGTATCGGCTATTCGTATTTCCGATTTCCATTATCGGCCCCGGCACGCATGCCCCTTCGGCAAACGATAATTTCACCTGCCCATCCCGATCCTGAACGACAGATAAAATGGTGATCGGGCCATGTTTTACTGACATTTGAATCGATAATCCCTGACCCGGTTTTCCATGGAATACCGGCAGAGGGACAAGCCTCACCTTGCCCTCGGCGATGGCGGCATGGGCGGGACCATCATGCCCCAGTAGAATGACGTCATCGTTAAAATCCATGGCATAAAACTCTGAAAAACTCCCTCCACATCCCATCAAATCCATGATTTTCATGGCGATAACATTTTTTATTTCGTACTCCCCGGCGACCGGCACATGATGCATGGTTAGCAGGGTATTGCCAGGTATAATCGAAGAGACTATTTTTTCATACTCATTCCCAGGCTGCCCTTCGTAGTAGTAGGCTAAAGAATCCAGTCCATTGTGTGCTACCATCTTATCCAATGCGACTGAAGTTACCGCCGCTCTGGAGATTTCTTGTTGATCACAATCGTCATCGACGATAAAATCTGTGCGGAATTGTTGTAATTTCTCCGTTTCTTCTTCCGGGGTCACGTCCTGGCGATATTGGACCAACTCACACATTTCAAGCAACTCGAAGTGAACACCGAATACGACGGAGAGCTGCTGAAGATCGCTATACACATCCAGCATACCGCAATAATAATGACCCATAGCGCCGACGCGTGATTCACGCAAGGCCGCCGTCACTTGAATAGCCTGTATCCATTGGGAGATCTCTTTCCATGCTTCAGGATCTTTCAAGGTACCGGTTACCATGTGGTAGGGAATGTTCGCCCGGGCAAAGACCGATGCAATCTCTGGAGCGGAACACGCCTGACAGTAAGAAAGCCATTCACCCGTCATTTTCCCGCGATCGCTCATCTGGTTCAGTTTATCGTAATCAATAGCATTTGTAGCCTGTAAGTTAAGCACAATCACCGGCACTCTGGCTCTCTGTACTACGGGTAGAACCGTGGAACTCAAGGCATAGGTCGATACATAGAGTAATATCAATTCGATGTTGCTCTGCGCCAATATCTGGCCGACTTCTCTTGCCTTCGTCGGATTGTCTACAATACCTGTGTTAACGACCTCGACATCAGGATGATCCTCTATGATCTTATCGGCAATGGTCTGCTGCCATCCCTGTAAACGATCAAGCAGGCCGTCGAACTGATTCCAATAGGTATCCAACCCAATACCATATAACCCGATCTTTATTTTCATGATATCTTCCTTATAATGACAAAAGGCCTGTGGAACACCGACACGTACCATCCGAAACACCACTTCAAACCAGGCAGTTATGCCAGAGCGGATCATTCGACCGGTAGTTTTCGTCAGGCCCACAAGCCCATATAAAAGACGACCTACCGCCTTCGGCATAACACAATCTGTGCGGCCAGGAACAGATCTATTACACCGATGACGGTCAACAATGCTGCGGCTGATGATTCAGCTACATCCACACCAAGGAGTTGATCCCCGGGCACTGATGACAGAATCTATGAATACCAGATGATGTCACAACGCTTAAGGACCATGCAGCAAAGGTCGTCTCTAGTGTAATACGCGATACCTATAACTCCGGTTCCAGTCTTTGAGGTCATATAATATGATCCAGAGGCTCAACGATGTATTGTTATAATGCCCCTGAGATACGATTAAACCACCCTTTCACAGGATCGTTCAAATCATTCATATATCGGCTCATTCTTTGTTTGAGATCCATTTTAACCGCCTGATAGGCTGGATCTCTTATGAGATTATTCAGCTGATATGGATCTTCAATCAGATCGTAGAGCTCTGCTGTATCACTGGAATTAAAGGTGAACTGATGTGATCTGGTTCGGACCATACGCTGATTGGCCACAGTAAAATGCCGGTCAAAGACGCAGTATACTTCCTCTCTGCCATTGGGCTCCTGATTGCCAAGCATAGCCGGGAGGAATGATTGACCATCTAACTGGTCGGGCACTTCTACACCGGCAATATCAAGTATGGAACACATAATTTCCTGAAGGTAATAGAAATTTTCATTTGTGCCGCCGGGCAGCTTACAGGAAGGATGGGCGATCACCAGCGGAATCCTGTAAATTTCGTCGTACATGAACTCGCCTTTTTCTATCAATCTATGCGCGCCCAGACAATCTCCATGATCCGCAGTGAAAACGATGACCGTATTCTCCAGTTCCCCCATCATATCTAGCGCCTGAACCATCCGGCCGACCATATCATCAATTTGCGTACAGTGTCCGTAATATCTGGCTGATATCTCCTGAAAACCCTGCCAACCATAATCCCCCAACCCCCATAGTTCTTCTATCATGCGCTGGACATACGGTTTACGATCAAACGTCTCGCAATAACTTGGATGTTCGGGGATATCCGCAGGATTGTACATGGAAAAGTAGGGCTCCGGTACAAGACAGGGGGTATGGGGTCCCCAGAAATTCGTCCATAGAAAAAAAGGAGCGTCGTCGTCCTTCATCTCATGCATGACCCGAATCGCCTCTTCTGCAACAAAATATTCGATGGAGGATTCTACCGGGCCCTCGTGCAGGGCAAACATCTCCTGCGATTGATTGGTCGGATTGGTCCCAACATAGCGGTGGGATACGGTGGGGATTTCGAATCCATTTTCTTTTAGATAGGCTTCATAATGATTGGGGCCTTTCATCGGCCTGGCCCCGAATTGAAGTCCCGGTAACAAATTCCCCCCGGGGAATCCATACCCCATGAAATCTTTTCCTGTGAACCCCATCTCACTGGGACCGCGTTCCTGATCGACATGCCATTTTCCTGCATAACCGCAGCGATATCCTGCTTCATCCAGATAGTGGTTTATCCCTTTCACGCCTTCGTTGATCGTACGTCCATTGGCTGTAACCCCATTTTTGTGGGGGTAAAGACCAGTATAAAATGAGGCTCTGGCAGGAGAACAAATAGCTGTGGGGGTAAAAGCATGCGTGAACAGAACACCACGATCTGCCAGTCGGTCAATATTCGGTGTCCGGCATAGGTCATTCAAGCCGTATGCGCTCACCGTGTCCATGCGTTGTTGGTCGGTCATGATGACCAGAATATTCGGTCGATTGTCGGCCATTTAAGGCTATCTCCTTAGATTCTCAGACGTTTTATCTTTGATTTAAAATACCCCATTTATTGGCCGCAGCCAGTATCCCGGTTACACTCATGGAATCCGTAATTTCACCATTCATCACCATCTTAAGCGCATCGGCAAAGGGCATTCTCTTGATTTCAAGGATTTCCGTGTCATCGAACTCCGTTGGCCCTATCGTAAGTTCTTCCGCAAAAAACACCATCCCATATTCATCTGTTACAGAATTGGATAGATGGATACGGATTAATGCTTCCCATCGATTGGCGGTAAACCCCGTCTCCTCTCTCAGTTCACGTTTAGCGCCTTCCAATGGTGGCGCCTCCCGTGAACCGCCGCCGGTCGGGATTTCCCAGGAGTAGGATTTTAAAACATACCGATATTGCCCAACGAGCCAGATGTCCATATTCTCAGAGACGGCCACAATACCGAGCGCATAATTATTAAAGTGTAGTTTTCCATAGATTCCGGGCTCACCATCAGGTTTGAGAATTTGATCTTCTACGAGTCTTATCCATGGATTTTCATATAATTCTTTGGAACTGATGGTCTTAAATGGGTTGGCATCATTCATAGTAGGAACAAGATACAGGGTAAAGGTTGAAGGTTGTATCAAGATATAATAAAAAAAGAGGCTCACTCCTGGCAAGCCTCTTTTTTACTAACGCGCTCGAATCTACAATGGGAACCATCGATCCTACTATTTTGTATTCTGGATTAATATTTCACATCACATCCATCCACTCTGGTCATGTTGACCTCGATTTTTTCACCTGCCATGACAGCGTCCAATGCGGGGGAAACATAATTATCGCTTTGGCAATATCGGCCTGATTGGCTGACCGTATACTGTCAATGGCACCCATATAAACCAGCGTGCCTTCCGGATTGATTATATACATATGCGGGGTATTGGTAGTAAAAAAAACCGTACAAATATGGATTATCTTTGGGCCGTTGTACCTGATACAACCTTTTCCAGGGCTTCGAGCACGATGCCCGGGGTGAGTATCTCGGGTAAAATTTCAGGCTGGGCGTCGGGATCACCCGTATATAAAACATACAAGGGGACGCTATTACGACCAAAGCGCGCCAGAGCTTGTGTTATGGCTGGGTCCCGCGATGTCCAATCAGCTTTAATTACTGTTACGCCCAGAGATTCAAATTTTTCAACGACCTGGTTGTTGTGCAATGCGATCCGTTTATTCACCTGGCAGCTCAGACACCAGGCTGCGGTAAAGTCTATAAAGACCGGCTGGCCTGCCGTCCTTAATTCGTCTACCCGCTGTTGTGAAAACGGCTCCCATTCGAGACCGGAGCTGTCAGACGACACGCGAGCTACCTGGGAAGAAGAGGCCGGCATGATACTCAGTGTGGCGGTCAGGCTGCCTGCCATGATAATAACGGCACAGGCCCTGGCAATCAGGCGGCTACGGTTGCTGGCTGCAATCCCGCCCCAGCGTCCGAAAATCCAACCACCCAACCCCAGCAAAACAAAAAGGCAAAGGACAATTGCTACCAGATTGGGATCGGTCTGCAGACTCAAAACCCACACCAGCCAGACGACGGTTGCCATCATCATAAAGCCCATGAACTGCTTGAAGGTCTCCATCCAGGCACCGGGCCTGGGCAGGATTGAGAAGAGCGCCGGGACAAAGGCAATCACGAGAAAGGGTGCCGCCAGGCCCAGGCCAGCCGCGCCGAAGAACAGCAGAATGCCCCAGGGCGGCAGGGAAAAGGCAAAGCCCATGCCCGTGCCCAGAAAAGGCGCGCTACAGGGCGTGGCCAGGAGGGTCGCAAAGGCACCGGTGAGCAGATAGCCCACCACCCCTTCCCCCTGAGAGGCGCTGGTGGCCTGGTTGGCCCCGATGACCGGAACCTCGAAGACCCCAAAAAGCGAGAGCCCGAAAACAAAGACCACTGTGGCCAGTGCGATGACATAGGGCGGGTACTGGAATTGGAAGCCCCAGCCCACATTGCCGCCCAGGCTGGCCTGGACTGCCACGAGCACAGTGGCCAGAACGAGAAAGGAGCCCACGACGCCTGCTGAGTAGGCCAGTCCCGCTACCCGGCGCTCCCCCTGGCTGATGTCCGCTTGTTCCACCAGGCTGTAGAGCTTCAGGGTGAGCACCGGCAGGACGCAGGGCATGATGTTGAGAAGCATGCCGCCGAGAAAGGCTATTGGCGCAACAAAGTTGTTTGCAACGTTAATTGTGTCGAGGTCTGACTGCCCCAGGCCAAATGTTTTCTTGAGCGAGAGGGAGTAGATTCCCGGCTCGGCGTTCCAGAGGTGACGATTCGTGGCTTCGCTCAGATTGGCTGCGATTGCACTGTACAAGTCGGCAGTACCATCTTCTTGCATCGCGACAGCGAGAGGAACAAGACTCTTAA
>CAJXCW010000221.1 GCA_913051705.1 uncultured bacterium | reverse complement strand
AGCTAGTGACTGGAGTTCAGACGTGTGCTCTTCCGATCTGATCAAAAATGGCGTTCGGCGGCTACTATTGAGGAAAAGACAGCGATCAGTCTGAGCGGCGTCCTGCGCGTGGAAACGCCGATTACAGGGGTATTTCAAGGTAAAGAGCGGGATCTGACCGTCACGGCAACCTATATTTCAGGTGAAACGGGCAAGGTGACCAGATCGGTGACGGTGAAAGCCCGAAATAATGATCAATTCGTACTTATCAATCGGCTCATTGCAGGATTAACGGAGGAAAAACAACCGAAATCTGCGATGGCAAGCCATGAGCAACCGACCGGCTCTTCCCTCCCCCTTGGACCGATCGGAAGAACCAGGACACGCACACGAACAAGGATCGATCTATCCTCTGTCGGCCTGCCGACCATATTCCGGATGGAAACGCCGGAGCAGATCGAAAAGTCAATACAGATATATCAGCGCGCTCTGGAAACAGACCCCAACTTTGCAGAAGCCTATTTCACACTGGGTTATGCCTATGACAGACAGGGTGATCTCGATAAAGCCATCGCATCCTACCGTCAGGCCGTGATGCTCAATCCATTGAAATCTGATTATCTATATCTACTTGGTTACACCTATGAGCGGAAAAAAGAATTAAGCCAGGCCATAGATGCTTATGAAAAAGCCCTGAAGATTACATCCGATGCGGATATCGCTTTCTCACTTGGATATGTACACGAGCAGATGGGGCAGTACGCCGAATCCATCAAAGCCTTTTCACAGGCCATCGAAATGAAGCCCGATGATTATGATGCGTATTATGGGCTTGCCTCTGCTTATGAAAAAAGCGGACGGTTGCAAGAAGCGCTGAGCTCATTCCAATAGATTGTTAAGTTGAAGCCGGATGAAGAAGTGCCAATTCGAACGCTGGGCGCGATCGCGCATAAGATGGCACGTTGGGATGAGGTCATTGATGCCTATGAATGGTTGATCGTTCAAAACCCTGATGAGGTCGGTTCCCACCGTATTCTGGCGTCTGCATACAAGGCAAAAGGACAGGATCAGAAGTTGATCGGTGCCTATACGGAGATTATCAGGCTCGATCCTTCCTCATCGGTAGCCTATACCAACCTGGGCAATATCTACGTCAGGCTCAAAGACTACAACAAAGGCGTCAGTCAGTACCGTGCCGGCATCAAAGCCACCCCGGAATTCGAGTTGTTACATTATAACCTGGGTAATGTGCTGTTTACCCAGAAGGTCTATCGCCCGGCCATGGACGCGTACATGGGCTATTTGAAACTGGCTCCCGAAGGCACCTACGCTTTTTCGAGATCCTGTCAGGCTGCCTTTTCTCTCGACACTGAAGGTTGAATCAGTACCTCCGCTGGAATGCCTAAGCCTTGATGTAATCGTCGAATCATTCCCAACGTCAACGGACGTTTACGGTTCAACACCTCAGAGACGCGAGCACGGCTGCCAATGTATGTCTACAGATCACGCCGTGACAGACCACGACTTTCCATCCAATATCTAATGGCGTCTATAGGGCCCGGTAATGGAAGTGAATAATGTTGCTCTTCATACACTTCAATTAATGCGGTCCATGCTTCCAGTAGGTCGCCTTTCGGTGTGTTTGGTTTGGTATCCCATAGGCGATCCACCTCCGTTAATGCAGCTTGATAATCGGATTCGGTTTTTATAGGCTTAATTTCCATTTGAGGAATCCTCTTTATATGTTGGCTACATCGATTTTATCATACGCCTTGTGATTACCGATAAAACGGATGTAGACAATGCCTACTGCATAGTTAATCGCAACGACTAATCGATATCGGCAAAGTCTTCTGCCCAGCGATCCAGAGCCCGAAGCCGCCTTTCTACGCCCCGCACTTTTGCTTTGTATCTATTAACTGAAAGCTGTCTCATAGTTGATTTGTAATCAAATAAGATGCGTTGCATAAGGCAACCGAAATCATCCACAGCAGGCGCCCATAACCGGAATTGCTTGAGCATAAGCGTGCTGCGCTTTATATTTGTGACGAATTTGTGACGAAAACAGGCATGGAACGTGTATGGCGCGTTCCGCAAAATAGTGAGAGGCTTATGACGGACCAGACATTGCCACAACGAATAGATGTATCGGAACTTCAGCAGGCCGTGCAGCAGATCAAGGATGAGGTACACAAAGTTATTGTCGGCCAGGACGACATCATCGAGTTGCTGATTGCGGCGCTGCTGTCCGAGGGACACGTGCTGATCGAAGGGGTACCGGGCATTGCCAAAACGTTGACGGCCAAGCTGATCGCCCGTACGGTGAATACGTCTTTTTCCCGTATTCAATTCACGCCGGATCTGATGCCCGCAGATGTGATCGGGACCACGGTATTTAACGCCAAGACCACGGATTTTGAGTTTAAGGCCGGACCTGTATTCGCCAATCTGATTCTGCTGGATGAAATCAACCGGGCACCGGCTAAAACGCAATCGGCACTGTTCGAAGTCATGGAAGAGCTGCAGATAACCGCCGATGGGGTGACGTATCTCCTGGAACGCCCCTTCATGGTGATCGCTACCCAGAATCCCATCGACCAGGAAGGAACCTACCGTCTTCCGGAAGCGCAGGTTGATCGATTCCTGTTCAAGATCAACATGTCGTATCCTACAGAGGAGGAAGAACAACGCATTCTTCTCGAACATAACGACCGTAAAGAGACACGCAGCGTAGATGTGGTTCAGTCGGTGGTAGAGGCCGACAGGATTACCGCCTACCAGTCGCTCGTGCGCTCCGTCCATGTCGAAGCGCCGCTGCTCTCCTACATCACAAAAATCGTTCAACAAACCCGAAATCACGGGGCGCTGTATCTGGGCGCCTCCCCCCGTGCGTCTCTTGCGATTATGAGCAGTGCCAAAGCCATCGCCGCAATGCGTGGTCGGGATTTCGTCACGCCCGAGGATATCCGCTTTGTCACTTATCCGGCGCTGATCCATCGGCTGATGTTAACCCCGGAAAAAGAGATGGAAGGGCTTAGTTCAGCCGATATCATCAAGCAGATTATTGAGCAGATCGAGGTACCTAGGTGAGGCGAAGTGGTGATTTGGTGATTTAGTGATTCGGTGATTTAAAAGTCGTTACTTCACCACTTTACCGGTTTCTGATCCGTGTAAGCCGTCTGAGGCACTTAGCGCGCTGTGCGTTTCAGGCTCCAGCGATCCCTTCACCAAATCAACAAAACACGAAGTGATCGCATCGTGTCCAAAGGACGCATGCCATTACCAAATCAACAAATCAACAAATCAACAAATCCATGTCCTTCTTATCTTCTTTCCTCCGCGCCTTATACTTCACCCGCCGGTTCTGGTTTATCCTGTGGGCGCTGGTCACGGCGTGCGTGGTCGGTTACTTTTTTTCGGTCTGGTTTGTTGTGGTACGTATGGCGATTCTGGTTACCGGACTGCTGGCCATACTGGATATCTGGCTCCTGTTTCGGCAAAAACAGGGTATCCATGCGATCCGGGATGCGCCTGAGCGACTTTCCAATGGGGATGAAAACCTGATTCATCTGTCGATAGAAAGCCGATATCCTTTTCCTGTGGCCACGCGTATTATCGACGAGATTCCCGATCAGTTTCAAAAGCGTGATTTTGTATTACACATTCCTCTCCCGACGAATGGAAGACATCAGGCCACGTACAGTCTGCGCCCCGTGGAGCGGGGGGAATATCATTTTGGGGATATCAACGTCTATGCCTCCAGTTCGCTTGGCCTGGTCAGTCGTCGATACCGATTGCCGGCGTCGGGTATGGTGCCGGTTTATCCCTCCTATGTGCAGATGCGCCGATATGAGCTGGTCGCCATATCCAACCGGCTTACGGAACTGGGGATAAAACGCATTCGCCGTATCGGACACACGATGGAGTTTGAGCATATTCGTCAGTACGTAAGCGGCGATGATGTGCGGACCATGAACTGGAAAGCCACGGCCCGACGTGGTGAGTTAATGATCAACGCGTTCGAAGACGAGCGATCTCAGCAGGTGTACAGCGTCATCGATATGGGGCGGGTGATGAAGATGCCGTTCGAGGACATGAGTCTGCTGGATTATGCGATCAACGCGTCGCTCGTCATTTCCAATATCGCCATACGAAAACAGGATAAAGCCGGCCTGGTGACTTATTCCAATCAGATCAACGCCATGCTGCCGGCAGATCGGCGATATACGCAAATGGCGCGTATCCTGGATGTGCTGTACAATCAGAAGACCCAATTCTGGGAATCCGACTTCGGCCTGCTCTATGCCCACATCGCCCGGCATCTTACGCAGCGCAGCCTGATTCTGCTGTTTACTAATTTTGAAACCTTATCGGGCCTGAAACGCCAACTCCCCTATCTCCGCCGCATCGCAAGTCGCCATTTGCTCGTCACGATCTTTTTTCAAAATGTCGCGTTATCCGAATTGCTGGATAAACCTGCCGATACCGTCGAAGAGGTGTATATTAAGACCATCGTGGAGCAGATCTCATTTGAAAAACGACAGATCCTTAAAGAGCTGGAGCAGCATGGCATTCAACCCATCTTAACCACGCCGCAGGATCTGACGGTTAATACGATTAATAAATATCTGGAACTGAAGGCAAGGCATATGATTTAGAAAGGACCTTCCATGCAATTGGTGCGGATCAGGACAGCACAGAATGTAGATATCGAATATGAAGTGGCGAGTATAGGAGACCGCATTGTTGCTGCTGTACTGGACATGGTCATTGTGCTGCTGTATGTCCTGGCAATTATACTTCTCTGGGTATTTGTAGCCACCACATTTGAACCAACATTTTCTGAGGGGTTCGGTGTCGTGCTGATTATCGTGACCCTGGTTGTACCCACCATGTTCTATCATCTGATTTTCGAGGTGTTTAATAACGGTCAGAGTCTCGGAAAAAAAATTCGAAAAATAAGGGTGGTAAAAATCGATGGCTCACAGCCGAGTATAGGCAGTTACATCTTACGATGGCTGCTCCGTCTGATTGAAGTAGATCTCATGTCCGGCGCCGTGGCCCTGGTAGCTATTCTTATCAGTGGCAAAGGTCAGCGTCTGGGCGATATGGCAGCAAAGACCACGGTCATAAGACTGATCGGTCATAACCTCGATGACACGATTTTCACGCCGATTGAAGCAGGGTATGAGCCGGTCTTTCCCCAGGTGTCGCAATTGACGGGCCAGGATGTCTCGACGATAAAAGAGGTGTTGAACGTTTCGACCGATCGAAAGACATATAGTAAAGAAACCCAGCAGGAACTGCTGGATAAAACCAAATCCTCCATACAAAACCGCCTGGACGTACAGTCCGACCTTCCCCCACAGGATTTTCTATCCATCGTGTTGAAGGATTATAATGCGGTGAAGCAGTGAGGTGAGTGGTGATTTGGATTTACTTTACCAAATCACCAAATATAAAAGAGGTTTCGATGATCACCATCACTATATACGGCTCAGACTGGTGCCCGGATTGACGTCGGGCGAAGGCTTTTCTGGAAGAACATGCTATCGCATTCGATTATATCGATGTGGATATCGATGAGGACGCAACCCATCGCGTGGAAGCGATCAACAATGGGAAGCGGATCATTCCGACACTTGTAATCGGTGATCAGACCTGTACCAATCCGGACAACGCCGTGCTGGCCCGGGTGCTGGGGATCAACGAGGCCGGGCGGGTCATACTCTATGGGGCGGACTGGTGCCCGGATTGCCATCGTGCCAAAAGTCATCTGCAGGACAATAGCATCCACTATATGTTTATCGATATCGATGCGCACGATTGGGCGGTGGAAGCCGTAGAGCATATCAACAACGGCAAGCGAAGCATCCCGACGATTCTGATTAATGACACGCCGTATACCAATCCGGACAATGCCACGTTACGCGATGTGCTGAACATCGACCAGGAAGATGTATCGAAATGCTATGATACCGTTATTATTGGGGCCGGTGCAGCGGGACTGACCGCCTACATTTACATACAACGGGATAAATTCGATTCACTGATCCTCGAACGTAAGAACATCGGCGGCAAGGCGTTTTTAACCGAGACCATTGAAAATCATCCCGGTTTCACTAAAATCGCCGGTCCTGAACTTATGGAGCGGAAGGCGGACTGTCGCCTGCGCGCCATTGCGCAGGTCGCTTCGGCCACCGGCGAAGGGGTTATCGCGAGTTACGGGGTGCGGGCGTATTTGAAGCGGTGAACGGGAGAAAATGATAGAACAATACATCGGATTACATCAAAAACGTCTTGAGGCCGTCGTCGGATTGCTGGAAGCATGTAATGCAACGCGTGTCCTCGATCTGGGGTGCGGGGCGGGCCGACTCATTAAGCTTCTGCTGCGTAAACCGCAATTCAAACAGATTGTCGGTATGGACGTATCGTACAGGGCGCTCGAAGAGGCGGCGCGACGCCTCAAGTTGTCCCGCATGTCGGATCGACAACGACAGCGGATTTCTTTGTTGCAAGGTTCTCTGATGTACCGAGATGGCCGTATGGACGGGTTTGACGCCGCCGCCATTGTGGAAGTCATAGAGCATTTAGATCCCCCGTCACTGGCTGCATTCGAACGGGTGGTTTTTGAAGGGGCACGCCCGGAGGCCGTCATCATTACGACACCGAACAGAGAATACAATGTGAAATGGAAAACGATGCCGGGGGGCAAATTTCGTCATCCGGATCATCGGTTCGAATGGACACGGACGGAATTCCAGCACTGGTCACGGCGGGTAGCAGAACGCTACGGCTATGAGGTCCGATTTCTCCCGGTCGGCCCGGAAGAACCGGATATCGGCGCGCCGTCGCAAATCGGAGTGTTTACGCGATGAAGCTGACCATCCCGGAGCTGTCTGCCAAACGATCACTGGCCTTACGTGAATTTGCGCTTGGCATCGAAGCATTGGAACGGTTTATTCGTAAGGAACCATTACGGCAGGGCCATGAGTGTGTGTTCGGCGCGCTGGCGTTGGAGAGTGAACCGGTGGATCCGAGGTTTTAGGGGGTGGGTGGTAGCCCGGTGCTTCAGTGCCGGGGGCATGTAGACAAATATTGGAGGTGGCATATGAGTAGGGGCGGCGTGCGGAGTGCGGCGTGTGGAATAAAAGGGCTGGTGATATTAAGTATTATGTTGTTAATGGGTACGTCTGTAGGGATCGCACAAACAGCGACGGCAGATGCTAAGCAAGCAGTATTACAGAAAGTTGAACAGTTTCTGGAGGATCTGGGGGCGCTTCGTATCGATGCGGTGGCTAAACATCTGACGCCGGATGCGCTGATTGTCACCGTACGAAAGCGCGGTGATTCGATGGAAAGTACGACCACAACGGGTAAAGCCTGGATCCACCGATTAAAGATGTCCAAAACGAAGTTTGAAGAGCCGATTCATAACGTGCACATCACGATTGACAGTGAAGCCTTGGCCTATGTTCGGGCTGATTTTGTCGTTAACATCGCGGAAAATACTTTATCGCACGGTGTGGATCAATTCACCCTGATCAAAACCAGCGACGGCTGGAAAATTGCGGCGGCGTATACCTCGATTCCCGGACCGCCGGAAGATAAATAAAGAGATCTCAAGCTTATGAACGCAGGTCAAACACGAGTTGCTCTATGTGCAGGACAATACATTCATGTCGGTGTCTGTCGAGATGACCCCTGTGTTTCGAACATCTGATCGAAACCTTTGTTCAGCGGAGACGACATAAACACGATTTTAGCGCCAATAGCCCTCAACGCATGGGACGTACACCCTGATGGGCAGTATTTTATAATAACGCGGCCTGTGGGTGAGGCGCCGGAGCCTGCAATCATGGTTGTGGAAAATTGGAGCAAGGAATTCGAAAGCCGTAAGTGAGCGATCTGTGCATCAGTGCCATTTATCTACCATCATAGTGACAGAGGATCAATCCAATGAGCACTTCTCCCATCCGTATCCCCGAAGAAGACATTGTGTTGCTGATCAGAAATCCGCATGTATCCGGTTCGTTGGGGCATTTGCTATCCGTGATCGGCGATGAAGGGGGTCTGATCGGAAATATAGAAACACAATTTATCGGTCGGGAGAACTCTGTTCGGGCTATTGCCCTTTCCGTCTACGATCAGGATCATCTGGAACGAATCCAGGAAACGATTAAGGAACAGACGGAAGCGGAGGTGCTGGAGGTCAAAGATCTGGTTTTTGAACGGCATGAGGGGGGGAAAATACATAGTGGCCGCACACATGAGTTAGAGCGGGTGGATGATCTGCGATATATCTACACGCCCGGCGTAGCCCGGGTGTGCAGAGCGATCCAGGAACAGCCCGATCTGGCCAGGCGGTATACGAGCATCGGCAACAGCGTCGGCATATTTACGAACGGCACCCGGGTGCTGGGCCTGGGCGATATCGGGCCTCTGGCGTCCATGCCGGTTATGGAAGGAAAAGCCGTCCTGTACGATCGGTTTGTCGGGCTCAGTGCGACCCCGATTCTGGTGGATACCAAAGATCCGGAAGAATTCATACAAACGGTGGAGAAAGTCGCCCCCTCGTTCGGCGGTATTCACCTGGAAGACATCAGCAGCCCCGAATGCTACCATATCGAAGACGAACTGAATCGCCGGCTCTCGCAACCGGTGATGCACGATGATCAACATGGTACGGCGACCGTCCTGCTGGCCGCCGTATTGAGCGCATTGAGGGAAACCGGCCGTTCGGACGATCCATCACTTGTGTGCGCACAAATCGGTCTCGGCGCCGCTGGATTCGGTATTGCCCGATTGTTGTTGGATTATGGTTTCCAGGTGATCGGCAGTGATCCGCAGCCCGATTCCCAGCAGCGATTAATCGACTATGGAGGAACCGTAGTAGAACTGGCCGAAGCGATGCAGACGGCTGATGTTGTGGTGGCCACGACGGGGGTAGTAGGCTTGATCAAACCGGCGATGATCCGACCGGGCCAGATTGTTTTTGCGATATCCAATCCGGTCTCGGAAATCATCCCGGAAGAAGCCATCCAGGCCGGCGCCAGTTTCGCCGCCGACGGCAAGAGCGTCAACAATGCCCTCGCCTTTCCGGGTTTATTCAAAGCAGCCCTGGCCGTGCAGAGTACGGAAATATCGTCTACTATGAAAATTGCTGCGGCCAAAGCCATCTCCGCGTTGGCGGACCAGGGCGAGGTCGTCCCCAGCGTGTTCCATCCGGATGTCCATGAAGATGTTATTCAGGCGGTGCTGAAGTTGTTTGAGTGAGGGACAGATTGCCTTATGCATCCCAATCTGTATATTATGGGATATATAAAGCGAAATTTATCAGGTGTTTATCCCGAAACTGAAACGGATGCATCGTGCTGAACCATTCGGCGGACCTTAACAAAAGGAAACAATCATGGGTAAAGGCGGCGGTAAAGGCGGTGGTAAAAG
>CAJXCW010000220.1 GCA_913051705.1 uncultured bacterium | reverse complement strand
GTCCTTCCTGACCTCACCCCTGTCGGAAGATCTGGAAGTGACAGGCCCTGTCAAAGTGACGCTCTATGCCGCTACCTCCGCCAGAGACACCGACTTCACCGCCAAACTCATAGATGTACATCCGGACGGCAAAGCATATAACCTGCTGGACGGGATCATCCGAGCCCGGTACAGGGTGTCATTTTCCAATCCACTGCTTGTAAAACCCGGTGAAGTGTACGAATATACCATTGATCTGTGGTCCACAAGCAATGTATTTAAGAAAGGACACCGTATCAGGGTAGATATTTCCAGCAGTAATTTTCCTCACTTTGATCGTAATCCGAATACCGGAAACACCTTCGGCATGGATGCGGACATGCAACGGCCACGCAGACGATCTATCATAGTGATACGTATTCTTCTTATGTTGAGTTGCCGGTTATTCCCCGATGATAGGGCAGACTCCAGAGTGAGAACAGATAAAATACAGTTCCAAATTCCGACGAAGGCGCACGGCGTGCCGTGCACATAGAGCGTGTAGAGTCAGGAGATTATTATGGATCGGGTTTTTCCGGGTGTGACCTGGGATACATTACAACCGGAAGAAGCAGGATTTATACCGGGGAAATTTTCCGCAGTTAAAGGGTGGTTGGAAGGGGTGGCAGATAGGCGTGGATGGCGGACGATGATTGTGAAAGGTGGATATCTGGTCGCTGAATGGGGACAGGGGCTTGACCGTAACACACAAATTACACAGGCTTCAATCGACAAATCCTTCATCTCTTGTCTCCTGGGTATTGCGATTGATGAAGGGCGCATTGCCGGGCTCGATGCGCCGGTGGTTGATTATTTTCCTGAGATGATGGATGTCGGTCCCGATGTCGGTCCGAGGCCGGGACGGTATGCGTTTGAAAAAGATCGAGCGATCACCTTCCGTCAGCTGGCAAGCCAGACCTCCGGTTTCATGAAACCGGATCAATATCCCGGCAAGAAATTTCATTACCAGACCTTCGGTATCAACATCATTACCCATGCGATTGCGACCGTATACGGTTTGTACGACAGCAGTGATCCGGATCGTTTCCCCGGTGGCCGGAAGTTTCTGGACGACCGCATTCGGAATCCCATCGGCGCCGGCTGGGATTCACCGAGATTCAATTTCGACCATCCCCCCGGTGCAAAGGTCAACATCTTCGGCAACGGCTTCAGTATCGTGGCAACCTCAGACGATATGGCCAGAGCGGGGATACTGTGGTTAAATCAGGGCCGGTGGAAAGATCAGCAGCTCGTACCCGCCGATTATTTAAAGGAAGCGACACAAACAAACCAGGATGTCCTGGCCATAGAACCTGAAGCACAATGGAAATACGGATTGGCCTTCTGGGTAAATGATCACGGCAAGCTCTGGCCTGACCTCCCGCGTGACGCGTTCGCCGCCGCCGGCGCCGGTTCCATGCATGTGTTCGTCTGCCCCAGCCTCGACCTGGTCGTCACGCAGACCCCGGGACCGTGGGAAGATGCGGACAAGACGGAAAGACAGGCGGAACTACTGATGCGGGTGGTGGGCGCGATGAGTGGATGAAATCCTGTTAGGATATGTTGTTCAGGTGCGTAAAAGATCGGTCTATCATTCTTCCCTGGACAAAGGTCTTGTCCTTGTCGTAATCCGCCTTGAATGGTAACCGGTCTGCGAGGGAAATCGTCGTCATCGACAGCAGATCCGATTGCATCTCGAACAGCTTGAATTCGAATGGCGACTCGACAAACGCGCTTACCGTCACATAGTGAACCTTCGTTTTCTCGATATGCATATTCATATGATTGTGAGCGCCTAGGACACATCGGATGCCTGGATGTGCTGCTGTCAGGTTGCCTATCGTGTTCGAAAAAGCGCCAGCTGGTTCGTGCAACGGCTCGGGTAGTAGGGTCTGAGCAGGAGGTAACCCGAAAACAGGACTGTGCGTCACAAACACCTGCATGTCTTTCGATGTAGCCGTCAGCGCGTCGTTGAAAACGTTGTGTTGATCCGATGAGAATTGAGGGTCCTGCACTTCCCCCCAGTAGTAAGGCGTCGCACACCAGTGATTGGGCATGACATACACCACCCCGTCCGGGGTATCAAGTAGATACTCCGGATGTCCGTCTGGGAAAAACTCTGGTGCCACCTTCAGCCACTGGTCGAGACTATCCTCGGCGGTCAGGTCGTGGTTACCCAGGCACAGGTAGACAGGGATCGAAAACTGAAAGAGATCTGAAGCACGACGAACCATATCTTCCGACATGCGATCAATCATATCACCGCCGTGGATAATGAAATCGATGTCGCCTTCCTGATTGATCCAGCCATCAAGCGCGGTGAGTATATCCGAAAGGCGTTCCGGATAGGGTATCTGCTGATTGTATCCCATGGGGGTGGCGCCCAGATGGGTGTCTGCCAGATAGATGAATCGAGTCAAAGGGGTGCTCCCGTTTTGTAATTTGATGGACGGCTATTCGGCATGTACCGGCGTTTTCAAACTTTTGCGTACCTGATCGATAGGCAGGTCTTCACGCTCGCGATCCAGAAACATACTTACGCAGGTATATCCAGCAGAACTCAGCATATCAAGGGCCTCCATGAAATTCGCCCCGACTCTGTGGGGATCATGGGCGTCTGCGCCGATGACGACAGGAATGTTACGGTTCTGCATTTCCTCAAGCATCCTTCTACCCGGATTCATTTCGGCCACGGCTTTGTTGAGTCCCGATGTGTTTAATTCCATCGCCGTTCCCGTTGCAGCAATACGGTCAAGGCAGGGAAGAATAAACGCTATGCTCCGGTCAATATCCCAATCAGGTGGTGAGAAGTTTTTGACGAGGTCCGGATGAGCGATCGTATCAAAAAGGCCGGTCTCCGCCGCCATCGCCAGATGATCGAAATAGATCCTTTGATATGCTTCAATGTCGTCATGGTAATACCGGGCTTTGTAATCGGCGATGTGGGGATGTACGGAACCCAGGACATGATGAAACGCTGCCATCCCATGTAACTTCTCTAACCATGTCTCCATGCCCGGAGCGTAATCACTTTCCATGCCGAGTCGTATATCAATCTTTCCTGCCCAGGCCATACGGGCGCGGTCAACCATTTCAACATAATCAACGAGCTCGGCCACACTCATCCGAACGCCGGGCGACCAGCCGTCATCTGACGGATTGTGATCGGTGACAACCATCCCTTTCAGGCCGCGCTGTTTCGCCACTTCTGCATAGTCTTCCGGTTCTCCTCGGGCGTGTTTACACAACGGAGTATGCATATGCATTTCATAGAGTACAGGACCGTCATCCATTCTTAAATACCTTTCTTTTATGGATTGCTGATGCGGGTGGTGGATACGAATGGCAGGTAGGCAGGTGGGCAGTATGTAGATAATTCCGAGTTCCGACCAGAAAGTTTCGATTACAAGAAATAACACTCGGAACTCGGGCCTCGGAACTCGGAACTATTCTTGGGCATGACCACATCGGTAATAATCATCCGAAGTTAAAAAACATTAATAGCAAGATAAGTCCCCGTTGGAATAAAGTCCAGAAGCAACAAGACTTTATCGAACGAGAACGGATCGTAACAGAGTTGGGAAAAGACCTGAATTTGAAGGTGGTGAATCGGCCTGAAGAATCGAGTCTGATGCTTGGATTCTTGAGCAGCTCCCGTCCTTTGAATATGCGTCTTGATTTGTGGTCGTCCGTGATGGCAGGGACCTATGGGCAAAAATTGAGTGGTACAAGATCAACACTTACCAAGGAAACTTTTGGAAGTATGGCAGCCTTTACGCTGGATGGGGCCACGGGCGACATGACGATCTACTGGTATCATAATACGCGGTCATCCATTCCGGCAAAGGATTTTACGCGCAAACTGATCGAAGCCTGGAAGAAAGTCTTGAAATTACGGGAGAGTGGGTGACGGGTAAAGATTATAATAAAGTGGGTTTCGGTTTGGATTGGTGTATATTCTATGAAAGGTGGGCAGGTGGGCAAGGGAAGCGTTTTATCTGATGGTTCAGTTGATCCGGGAGGATGTGATGTCTTCAATACCTGAAGAACAACGTCGGCAGATACTTCTTGAAGAACCGGAGCGGGTAGAGAATATATTCAAGGCCATTGAGTCGATTACCCCGAAGAGATATACCTGCTATCGCGCCTGCGGACCGATTGTTGTGGATGGACATCTGGATGAACCGTCGTGGAAGAAAGCGCCCTGGACGGATCTTTTCGGACATCTTGAAGAGCCTGAGACCATCCCTTTTTTAGCAACCCGCGCCAGGATGCTGTGGGACGATGAGTATTTTTATGTAGGGGCCGACCTGGAGGACCTGGATGTTTGGGGAGCGCTGACCGCGCGAGACTCGACCATCTGCGGTTCCGACACAGATTGTAAGCCCGCTGCGAGCTACCCGGCCAGTTGATGTCCCTAAGCGATAATGACCGGCAGGACAGATGGATGTTCTCAAGTACTGGACCGTCTATACCATGTCGTAATCATTTGAATTTCAAGCAGATTTCACGGCGAACATACCGTAGACAGGAAACCACAGGGAGCTTGGGATGATACTTGACAGGCTGCAGTACGTCGTATAGGATTATGACATGGGATATGCCGGATCATATTGACGACGCCTCATTGACATTCCATTCAATCCCTTTTCCGCGGACCAGCGGCATGTTTTCCGGCGGTTCCTGCAGTCGGGATGCGCTGGGCCTGGCCGCAGCGTCCATGTAGTGAATGGCCAGGGCCCTACGATGTGAGGCCGTGGTATTGGTCAGGGTGCGGTGCGGCATCAGGCCGTGGTGTAGCATGCAATGGCCGCGTTTAAGTTCAATCGGGATCGCCTTGGATTCATCGGTATTTGGGATGTGGAACCCCTTGCCGCTCGAAACGATTTCGTGCTCGACCATCCGTTTATGTGCGCCCGGGATCACCCACATACAGCCGTTATCGACGGTGGCGTCATCAAAGGTCAGCCAGCAACTGATGACCGCGTTGGGTTTGTTGACCCGGAAATAATAATCGTCCTGATGCCAGTCGATCTCCCCGCCGGTATAGGGCGGTTTGTACAGGCCCTGGCAGATCACAATCCGCAGATTCGGACCGATCAGACTTTCAACCGCATCCAGCAGGCGTTCGTTTCGTATGATCGCGTCGAAGTCCGGATGCATCAGGTGGGCGCAGCGCAGTTGGTAATATGCCCCGTCAAGACTACTTTCATCCTCATTCTGCCGAAGGATCTGTACCGACTGACTGGTATGATTTGCCTGATGATTGGTCAGACAATTCATATATATCTGCACCATCCGTTCCGCCTCTACTTCGGTCAACAGGCCGCCGAAGATGTGGTACCCGGTTTTATGAAAAGCTTGAATTTGCGGTTCAGTTAACTTCATCATGAAAGTTCATTATGTTTGGATGCCCATTTAAACCTTCGTGCATGACGAAAATCACCCCGATACCCAGTATCATAAAAAGTGATAATCAGCTATATAATAACAGCAAGGCGCCGAATTAGCAAATTGCTAATGAAAGACCCGTTACTTATGTTTGCCCATTTCCCGTCATCTGTGCATTTGCAAATTCCTTAAAAGGAGCCACCCTATGTCTCCAATCCGTCTGGGCGTCATCGGTCTTCGCGGAATGGGCGGCGGCCATGTGCGCGCCGTCTCAAAACATCCTGACGCCCGTCTTCTGGCCGTAGCGGAGATTGACGCCTCGCTGGCAGAGACCGTAGCCGGGCGGCATGACGCCAGAGCCTATACGGACTACCGCCGGATGCTCGAGGAACAGCCACTCGATGGGGTGATCATTGCCACGCCCCATGTCCTGCACGCGCCGATGACGCTCAACGCCCTGGACGCCGGCATGCATGTGCTCATTGAAAAGCCTATTGCCATGCGTGTATCAGAAGGGGATCGAATGGTTCATCGTGCTGAAGAGCGTGGCCTGATTCTTGCGGTAGGTCATAATTACAGGACGTTCCCCGGTAACCTCATGCTGAAACGACTTATAGACGAAGGCCAGGTCGGTCCCCTGTACCGTGTGCACTGGCAGTGGCTTGAAAATCGGCCTGATTCATACTATCAGCGGGATCGGTGGCGATGCACCTGGCGGCAGGCAGGCGGCGGCGTACTGATGAATCAGACGAGTCACGATCTGGACCTGTTATGCTGGCTGGTCGGTAAGCCGGTTGAAGTGTCGGCCATGATCGGAAACTATGCCCATACCCACGAAGTGGAAGATACGGTGGTCGCGACTATCCGCTTTCAAACCGGCGCCTATGCGACCCTACAACTCAGTACCTGCGGCAGCAGCTTGAATTCCAGGCATCTGTGGGGCGAACAGGGCGAGATCGTTTTCCGGGATACCCGTAACGCGAACGTGCACATACCGGAACATTTCCAAATAGGCCGGTACAGGACCTCTTTTCATGAAACCATCCGTACTGACCCGAATATTGCGGGCCAGCCGGATATCTCATGGGAAGATATAGACTGTTCAGGCCTCGAACATCCTTCCCTGCTGGATAGTTTTATTAACGCGGTACGCGGGAAGGGTCGACCGGTAACCGATGGTGTCAGCGCCCTGCAAACTCTCGAGCTGATCAACGCCATAATCCTGTCCGGCGTCCGGAAGAGGGTCGTCACGCTGCCCATCGACCGGGATGATTATGATGCGGTTTTTGAGGATCTGTGCCGGGGGAATTATGCTCTTAAATAAAATCCGGTAAGGATGCGAAGTTACAGTGAGCCGGTGCACTGCGTGGTGTAGGCAAAATGTAAAGGAGGTTGTCATGTCGTCGGAATCAACAGGGCCGGACCTTGTCCAACGGTTGTATGTGCTGGATTACGGTCTGTTTCAGGTCCACAGTAATCAACGCATCATCGGCATCCCGGGCTATCTGATCCAAACGCTTGACGACGTCAATATTCTGGTAGACACCGGGTTTCCCGCCCGCTATGTCGATGATCCCGATGGTATAGCCCGTAAAATCCCTGTCCAGTCTCCGGCGTGATATCGAACGACGGCATAATGGTCTCCCGGCACATCTTCAGCCAGCTTTCATGTTGGGCTCTGGTAAAAAGCGGCAGTTGTTCATCGACACGGCCCAGGCCTGCCGGACACGGAACCACGCTGAACTTTCCGCGCACCTCATGGGCTATGCACCATTCGGCGAATTCCCTGGTAAACGCCTCCGGGATGACTACCGGCAAATCTTCCCAGCGCCTGTTTTCACCATCCACAGAATTACGGTCCCGCATCCAGAAATAATTCAGGTTGACGAGCAGCGTGGAGTCGTCTATTAAAACTCAGTACTGGGAAAGATGCCCGATGAGATAACGAGATACGGTTTGTCGGATGATGGATGCATGAGTGTTACCTAACCCGGAACGGTCAAGACCGCTTTGCATCTGTCCGCCACAATCTGTTCCTGGCCGGGCTGTAAATTATGTGGGTTGATGGTAAATCCGTTTTCAGCATCGTCCTGGCCTACAACGATACGCGGCTCACCGTCCAGGAGCGCTTTGATTGCCTCATCTCCGGTGATCCCGGCATCCGGTTTGATGTGTATAATGAGCTTGGAGACAATGTAAGTCTCACTGTCAACCTTCTGTTCCATTTCTATATGGGGAACATCTGCCAGCCGATCCTGTATATAGCTAATCTTCGCTTTCCACCCGGTGATGTCCGCTTCATGATCCCGTGCCAGATACAATTCCAGTGCCTTGATGAAGGCGATGATTTCTTCCCTGCTGATCTTCATGGGACGCCCAACCGTGGCAAAGGGGGTTCCATTCGCTGCACAGGCCTTAATCAAATCTTTACGGCCCAGGAGCAGGCCGGTCGACTGTGGTCCCGACAGGCTTTTCCCCCCGCTGAAGATCACCAGGTCGACCCCGGCTTTGGAAAAACGCGTCAGGGTCGAGAGCGGCGGACATTCGGACGCGGCATCGACAATGACCGGTACAGAAGCGGCGTGGGCCATCTCGATGACTTGGTGAAGAGGGACGGAGTGGGGGTGATTGATCTCTTTGCCCAGATAAAACATGGCCACCGTCCGTTCATTGATCGCTGCGCGCATCGCCTCTATCGGCGCGCGCGCGCTGTCCTCGATCTCTATCAGCCGGGCGCCGGTCAGCCGGATGGCCTGATCATAGGCAATCCGATGCCGTTTCTGGATAATAACTTCATATTTCAACCCCGTCGTATCGGGTAACTGACGTATTTTATCCGGATCGGTGCCGGTCATGCAGGCCGCGGTGGTAATCACCAGACCGCAGGCCGCACTCGCCGTGACATAGGCCGCTTCTACATCGAGCATCGCGGCGATTTTCGCTCCCGCCTTTTCGTGCAACTCGTCCAGCAGACAAAATTTCTGCGACGCCTCACGCATGATATCCAACACCTCAGATGCCATTAACGAGCCGCCGTACCGGGTATTGGTACCGATGGCATTGATCACCGGCCTTACGCCTAAATCTTCGTAAACACCCATATGTATTTCTCCAGATGAAGAGTTGGAAGGAAAAAAGGACGGAGGGGTACAAGGATGGGATAATCCCAAAGCCCCTTCCATCGGTTCGCTCTCCTGCAGTTTGACGAATTTGGCAGTTCATGGTAGATCATATAATCATTCACCTATACTAATAACGATGAAAAAAGTCAACAGCGATAGATACGTGTCTTCATACGTAATAGCGAGTGAATATCTTACAGAAGAAGACATCAAAGACATCATCAGGATTAATCTTACCGGTGATAGTGTCCCTGTCCCGGTGACCTGAATGGTATCGGGTGGGGATGGAGCGCTGCTTGCAATGATTAGACCTGCTTCGAAAAAACCTTCAGATAAGGGGGCAAATCGTATAGTGTCAATGATTACTTGACTCGGTAGGATCACGCCAAGAACCGGCATTGCCGAAAAAACAGAATCGGTGGATGTTATCCTATCGATCCTGATGGTGTCATTACCCGTGCTATTCAATGTGAATGTCGAATTCTTAAATGAACGGATGAATACCCCGCCGAAGTTGACCAAGGCTGGAATCACGGAGATGCTTGATATTAGTGGTTTGCCTGTCCCACTGACATATATCGTATCAGGGGAGGACAGGGCATTGCTCGCAATGATCACAGAGGCTTTGGCTCAACATGGTCGACAAGACAGGCTTCGGCATCCACATGTCGCGTTTTTTATGAAGGTATAAGCATCTACCAAATACATAGCAAATGCACAAAGGATATCGCTTAAGCGTGATGATTGATCCGAACGATATACGCCCTTATCTCACTGTGCGAGAAAAAGGAAGCGTTAGTGGTCGCCCGGTTCAGCAGCTGCCTGAGGGCAGGGGCCCAATGGTATCACAAATTTCGTTGTTCAGGCCCATTCGATCCCATTCGCTTAAGGCCCCGGTACACCGGCCAGGATATCGCCACCATGATCGCGGCGTAAGCGGCG
>CAJXCW010000219.1 GCA_913051705.1 uncultured bacterium | reverse complement strand
TTTCTACAAATATCAATAAACGGAGGACATCATGTCTACCTACCCTAAAATCCATCTGTCCTTTGCCGTCAGCGACCTGGAGAGCAGCATCACGTTTTATACGAAGTTCTTTGGTGAAGATCCAGTCAAGATCAAACCGGGATACGCCAAATTCTTGCCTTCCGCTGCGCCATTGAATCTCGCGTTGCATACCGGAGCGAAAGCAGATGGGGGCGCGGGACATCATATGGGTATCCAGGTCGAGGACCGGGAGACCGTCCTGAATCACCTGCAGCGTATCAAAACTGCCGGCCTGATGACGGATGAAGAGATGAACGTTGATTGCTGCCATGCCAACCAGGATAAATTCTGGGTCAAAGATCCGGATGGCAGAGAATGGGAAATCTATGTCCTGAACCGAGACATAGACGAACAGGACCATGGCAAGGTTACCGGATGTTGTGAAGAGGCCGAAAAGGTAGCGGTGGTCGACGAATCAGCTTCCTGCTGCGAACCGACTTGTTGTAACTGACCACGGAGATCTAATGAACGCCGACAGCAAATCATATTTCGAAGACATCTCGGGTGAGTGGGATCAAATGCGCGAATGCTTTTTCTCGGAGAAAGTACGGGAAGCGGCCTGTACCATCGCCGAGGTTCAGCCCGGGCAATCCGCTGCGGATATCGGTGCAGGAACAGGGTTTCTCACCGAAGAATTGCTCAGCCGCGACCTGCGCGTTGTTGCCGTAGACCAGTCTTCAGCAATGCTTGAATTAATGCAACGTAAGTTTTTGCATAGCAACGACATTGAATATAAGCAGGCACAGGCGGACGAACGTATTCCGTTACCGGATAATTCTGTGGACTATGCCTTTGCCAACATGTATCTTCATCATGTCGAATCGCCTCTTGAAGCGATCCGTGAAATGGCTCGTATTACAACATTCGGCGGCCGGGTAATCATTACGGATCTGGACGCACATACCTATGAATTCTTACGAGAGGAACATCATGATCGCTGGATGGGATTCGAGCGGGATGATATCACGGTCTGGCTGAAGGAAGCCGGTCTGAAGGAAGCCGGGACCGATTGTATCGGTGAGGACTGCTGCGATACGTCCTGTGACGGGACAACGAACGCGCGTATCAGCATCTTCGTCGCCTGGGGAACAAAAAAGAGACGACATTAAGGAGATCCATACATGAAGTTGGACACCATACTGGTGCATGCGGGCGGAGAGCCTGATCCTGCGACAGGCGCCATCGCACCGCCGATTCATCTGTCGACTACGTACGAGCATACGCCGGAGGGCGAGGCTACCCACGGGCATATTTATATTCGAGAGACGAATCCGACACAGGAGCGGCTCGAAACGGCGCTTGCGGCGGTTGAGGGCGGCGAGATAGCCCTGGTTTTTGCATCCGGCATGGCGGCCGTCGCTGCGTATATGCAGACCCTCCCATCGGGTTCACATGTTCTGCGTCATACCGATATCTATACCCATACGCGCGTTCTTGGACAGGATTTTTTACCTAAGTGGGGATGTGAGGCGACGCATGTAGATATGACGAATTTGGATACCGTGGGTAACGCGATACGTCCGAATACGAAAGTGCTCTGGATGGAGTCGCCGTCGAATCCGGGTATGGATATTATTGACATCCAGGCGGTCGCCAAGATCGCACATGAAGCAGGTGCCCAATTAGTTGTTGACAGCACGTTTGCTACGCCGGTCATGCAACGTCCGCTTCAGCTTGGCGCGAATGTGGTGATGCATTCCATGACCAAATATTTGGGCGGTCATAGCGATGTACAGGGCGGTGCTCTCATATTTCGTGAGAAAGACGAACGGGCAGCGCAGGCCGGAGAAGTGCGTACAGTGATCGGCGGTGTGTTGTCGCCGTTCAACGCCTGGCTGATCCTCCGAGGATTGAGATCCCTCGCCTGCCGTATGGAACGCCACGCAGCCAACGCCCTGGCCGTCGCGAAGGCGCTGGAAGGCCATCCGAACATTGAGGCGGTTCATTACCCCGGCTTACCTTCTCACCCTGGCCATGAGATCGCCACCCGGCAGATGGATGGATATGGCGGGATGCTGTCTTTCCGCGTTAAGGGCGGCCGTGAGGAGGCGCTGAAAGCCGCTTCGCGTGTAAAACTCTTTTTCAATGCCACCAGCCTGGGCGGCGTAGAAAGCCTGATCGAGCACAGGCAATCTATAGAAGGGCCCACCTCTGTTACCCCTGCTAACCTGATTCGCGTCACAGTCGGTCTGGAAGCTGCTGAAGATTTGATTGAGGATCTGGTGCAGGCGTTAGGATAAGCACTACATCCCACGTATCTAATCTTGATTTCGTAATCGCGGATCAAGACGATCACGCAGGTGATCGCCGAGCAGGTTGAAACCCATCACCATAATCATAATACACAGCCCCGGCGCCACGGCGAGCCAGGGGGCGCTCTGCATGTACATCCTGCCTCTACTGAGCATGGCGCCCCACTCCGGAGTTGGTGGTTGAATACCCAGGCCAAGAAAACTCAGCCCGGCGGCCACGAGGATACCGGTTGCCACACGCAGACTGGCCTGTACAATAATAGGCGCCAGGCTGTTGGGCAGGATATGCCTGAATATGATCCGGGTAGTCCGACTGCCGGAGGCGATGGCTGCTTCGACGTAGGTCATCTCTTTGATGGTAATCACGGTCCCGTGTGCGATCCGCGCAAAAGTCGGCATGGAAAAGAGACTGACCGCTACAATAACATTGATGGTGCCCGTACCCAGCACGCTGATAATCGCCAGGGCCAGCAGCATCCCCGGAAACGCCAGAAAGATATCCACCACGCGCATGAGAACGGTTTCAATCCTTCCACGGTAAAATCCAGCGACCATACCCCACGGTACCCCGCCAACCAAGCCTAACACGGCACCGACCACGCCAATCGTCAGAGCATATCTTGACCCGTATATCAGGCGACTCAGCACGTCTCTACCCAGTTCATCCGTACCCATCCAGTAGGTCCCATTGGGAGACTGGAGCGTCACATCCAGGTTGTTTCTCAGAGGATCATACGGCGCTATAACCGATGCCAGCAAGGCGACCCCAAGACAAACACCGACGATGCCGCCGCCGATCCAACCGGGTAGATGGCGAGATAGGTTCATATTGGGTGATTGGTGATAGATGCCGCTACGCGTCATCGAAAGTAAGGAGCGCCTCTACAAGGCATTATTAGAACGCGCTCCGCTCCGCTTGCTATGCTTTTTAGTGAGGTCTATACAATCAAGAATCACCATTAGCAAATAGTATTACTCACGCCTCACTCTTGGATCAATCAGACCGTAAAGCAAATCCACGCCCAGGTTCACCAGGACGAAGGTCAGGGCCAGGAGCAGCACGGCGCCCTGGATGACAGGCAGGTCTCTGATGCCGATGGAGTAGACGATCAAACGCCCCAATCCGGGCCAGGCGAAGACCATTTCGGTCAGGACTGCACCGCCCAGAAGCGAGCCGAAGCTGAGGCCCACAACGGTCGTTGTCGGGATCAAGGCATTGCGCAAGGCGTGTTTGGCGATGACCAGCACCTCGTGCAGTCCTTTGGCCCGGGCTGTCCGTACATAATCCTGATTCAGCACTTCCAGAAGGCTGGATCGCGTCATACGGGCCACAATGGCCATCGCCCCGGTGCCCAGCGTGAACGCCGGCAGGACGAGGTGCCCCCAGCTTCGGTATCCGGCCGACGGGAACCATCCCAGGTGAACGGAGAAGACCATCATCAGTATGAAACCAAGCCAGAAGGCCGGTGCGGATATGCCGAGTAACGCCAGCACCATAGCGGCATGATCCACCATGGTCCGGGCGCGTATCGCTGCGAGGACACCGATTGGAATGCCGAGAAGAACAGCAACACCTACACCTGCTACCGCCAGAATAAGGGTATTGGGAAAACGATCCATCAACTCATCCAACACCGGTCGTCTGGTACTCATGGATCGTCCCAGGTCTCCCTGTGCCAACCCTTTCAGATAGTCCACATACTGCACTGCCAAGGGTCTGTCCAGTCCCATTTGCTGTCGTAGCGCCATGATATCGCTGGCTGAAGCATCCGGCCCGGCCAGAATCTGTGCCGGATCACCGGGTATCAGGTGCAACATGGAAAAGGTCAGCAACGTGACCCCGAACAGAACGGGAATAATATGGAGGAGGCGTCGGAGAATATAATTCATTGGTTGATTGTCTGATTGGTTGATTGTCTGATTGAAAAGACATAGCCCAATCAGACAATCAACCAATCAACAAATTTCATTGCTCACTCCAATAGGCATTATACCCGAATACAAGGCCTAAGGGCGATATGGTTAAATCATTCAACCCGGTGCTATAAGCAATGATCTGGTTGATTTCATACAGCATAATGACCGGGGCGTCTTCGACCAGAATGCGTTGTAGCTCTTCGTATATCTTTTTCCGTTCGTCCTGGTTGGCTGTTACCATACCTTGTTCGATCAACGCGTCTGCTCTGGGGTTACTATAAAAATACCGGTTGTTACCAGGCTTACCGGGCATCGGCCATTCTTCCGAGTAGTACATGGGGCGGATGCCCCAGTCCGCATCACCAGTGGAAGGCGCATGGGCGATGTAGAACATTTCCCGCTCCGTCTCTTCCAGTGGATTGCTGATGATATCAATGTAGTGGCCCCATTCATACGTTTGATATTCCACATCCAGGCCCACATCACGCAGATACCCTGCTACCGCTTCGGAGACCTCAACAACCGCCGTATATCGTCCTGAGGGGCTCCACAGCTTTACTTTGAAGCCTTCGGGGATGCCTGCCTCTTTCAACAGTTCCCGTGCCTTTTCGGGATCGTACGGGTAGGAAAATATCGGCGCATAGCCCCAGTTGGCCGGCGCCAGCAGAGAATCGGACACACGGCCATAGCCTTTAAGCAGCACATCCACCAGCTTCTTTTTATCTACGGCGTAATTGAGCGCTCGACGAAAACGAACGTCATTATACGGCGGTTTTTGATTGTTGAAGCCGAAGTAATACCAGCCATTGGCCGGTTTGTTGGAGATCTGCACGTTGGGATGGGCTTCCAGCATCTCCACATCGTGCGGCGCAATATTGAGCGCTACGTGTGCTTCGCGGTTCTGCAGCATGATCATACGACTGGATGTTTCCGGGACCGAGATGAATTCGATCCGTTTGATTTTGGGCTTAGTACCCCAGTAGTCGTCGTTGCGCTCGAGTACGACACGGTCGCCGGCTGTCCAGGAGACGAATTTATACGGGCCTGTCCCCACCGGATTACGACTGAAATCCTCGCCGAATTTCTTGTACGCTGTTGGACTGATAATCGCCCCGGCCGCATGGGCCATGTGCGCCAGCATAGGACCGAAAGGCTTCTCGGAATAAATCGAGATGGTATACTCGTCAACCGCTTCCACCTTATCAATAAACGGCTCGTAAAGTGAGGTCCGACGGGTCGGTTTTTCCAGGTCCATCATGCGGTCCAGCGTATATTTGACCGCATCGGCATTGAACGGGGTGCCATCATGAAAGGTGACCCCTTCACGCAGCCGGAAGATCCAGGTCAGCCCGTCTCCACTGACTTCCCATGAAACGGCAAGACCCGGTATGTGGTTCAGGTTCTCGTCAAATTCTACCAGGTTATTGAAAATATGCCGGACGATATCTTCTGTGGTGTTATCCGTTTGATTGGGCGGGTCCAACCGATCAGGTTCGTTATGAATCGCAAAGATCAGGACATCCCGGTCTATCGTAGAATCAGGGCCGCCGCAGGCGGCAAACACCAAGGTGATGACGGCTGCCATGATAAACATAAACGGTCTGTATTTTTTCATTAAAAGGCCTCCTCGATAATATAGCGTACTTTGTGCTTTGTATTTTGTACTTTGAAAAATCAATAGGCGATATGCCTTAACAAAGCACCAAGCACAAAGTACAAAGCACGATTCTTATTCTTCCCACACCGCATGCTGCGCGTCAACCACGCCGAACGCCCAATCACCGGGATTAACGGGATAGGGACGGGCGATGAGATACAACCAGCCGTCGACCGGCGCCTTTAACTGTTCGAGTTCTTCAAAGGGGTAAGAACTGAGCGCACGACCGAGCAACTGTCCCTGTTTGACTTCTTGCATTAAACCCGTCTCCGGGATTTCAGGATGCAGATAACCGCCTACACTGGGGTTGACACGATGCGTTTTTCCGATCATCATATAGCGATCCAGGATGTTGGGCTCGCCCGGTAGGATATTCAGATGGCGCATTATGCTCAGCATACCATTTACATTGGTTTCGATCCAGGCTTCTTCCAAATCAGGAGAGAACCCGGCGCCGCCGATCTCAGAGATGACACTGGGTATACCCAGTTCTTCCCCGGCATACCCCAGCATCGAACCCGGCCCAGGGAATCGTGAGATCAGTTGCTCCCGTTCGCTCTACGGATGTCTGAAGGCCCTGGCCATACTTCGAGACCGATCCGCTACACCGGAATCGGAGAAATCATTCCCATAGACGATGGTCCCGAACGAGGCACCAGCATGATGGTCACACGTCGCATCATTTCAATCGATAACCATTCACCCCCGTGCAGCGTCAAAAAGAGCCCGGGCGTCGGGCCCGATTTTTTCCGGCAATCACATGCACCGAAAGAGCCAGATCCGATCCATCCAGCGTGGTCGTAACATAAAGCCAGTAGAAGGACTTCTCACCACGGGGCGCTTCCTGCCCGTTAAAAACGATGGTATCCGGCATGAACATTCTCTTTGTCAGATTGTAGAGTGCAAATTTGGCATATTTCAGGAGTCTACCGGAACAGCGCGTTGCTGTCAAGAAGGGAAATGAATTGATCTATTGACTCATTGACTCATTGATCTATGTTTATTTTTTTATAATTCATAATCAACATTCATAACTCACAATTCAAAAAGGATTTTCCCTTGGCCATCGAATCCCCCAAACCCCACGGCGGCGTCCATGCTATCCTTGAAGAAGACCACCCGTATATTTTTATCGACACCTGTATGCAGTTATGGCCGGATGCGGATTTCGACAACCTCCATCGGTATGGTGTTACCACCTACGCCGTAACGGCCTGGCGTCCCCATGCGGATCTGGATGGGGCTTTACAGGACGGTATGTACTGGCACTTGCTGGCCAGACAATATGACAATATCATACTGGCCGAATCCGTAGAGGATATCCGCCGGGCCAAAAGGGAGGGGAAATGCGCTTTGATGATCCACGCTCAGGGCGGCGACTGGGTCGGGTACGGGTTGCATCGCATCGAAGCCATGTACAAGCTGGGGCTGCGTGTCATGCTGCCTTCCTATAACCGCTCCAATCAGATCTGCGGCGGCGGGCTGGATCGTGAAGATAAAGGGTTGACGCGATTCGGCGAGCTTGTGGTGGACGAATGTAACCGGGTTGGCGTCGTCCTCGATTGCACGCATACAGGACGGCAGGCTACCCTGGAAATCATCGAGCGCAGTGTCGTGCCGTGTGTATTCAGCCATACGAACCCGAGTACATTCGTCCCCACACCCAGAAATGCGGATGATGAGCAGATCAAACGTCTGGCAGAAAAGGGCGGTGTATTAGGGATGGTGGCTTGGGGACCGCTGACCATGCCCCCGGATAATCCCCACTGGCCGACGGTGGATGAATTTCTGGATATGGTCGATTACGTGTGCGATTTGACCGGCAGCACAGATCACATCGGTTTGAGTACAGATATGTCGATAGGAACCTATCCCGATCACTGGCACGATCCGTGGGGTGAACCGGATTATCCTAACTTTACAGAGGCCTACTGCGAACACGTCACATCAGATGTCCGGTCGGCACTACGAGCGTTGGATGGATTTTCGGACTATTCGGAGATAGTGTATGTGATCGACCGCATGCTGGCGAGAAATTACAGTGAAGAGGATGTGGCCAGATTCCTGGGGGAGAATTTTCTGCGTGTGTATGGGCAGGTGTGGAAGTGATGTAAATGGTGATTGATGTCGCTCGCTGTGTTTTTTGGTGATGGCATGTGTCCTGCGGACACGTTGCGAGCACTTCGTGGTTTGGTGATTGAAAAGCATGAAACATTCTGACATGGACAATGTGCCGTTAGGTCGTACTGATCTGTGGGTGACACGATATTGTCAGGGGACGGCGTTTCGGCATCTGGGGCGACATGCGGATGATCCGATGGCGGAGGCCGTCTTGCGGCATGCGTTGGACGCCGGTGTCAATTTTTTTGATTCTGCGTATGGATGGGGTGGATCAGAGCAGTTGCTCGGGAAGGTGCTTGAGGGCAGACGGGATGATGTGGTTATCTGTACCAAAGTCCCGCCGTCTCTGAAGCCTGTTAATGACAATGCATCGGGGGAGACGGCAACGTTCACACTTTCTTATCTGACGAATCAGTTGGACGCAGCCTTGAAACGTTTACGAACGGATTATATCGACCTGTATCTCCTTCATCAACCGGATCGCGTGACCTCGGCAGAAGCGATATGTGTGTCCATGGATCGATTTGTGCGAACCGGAAAGATTCGATACTGGGGCGTCTCTAATCATGAGGCGAATGAGGTAAGCGCCTGTCTGGATGCGGCGCATCAGGCAGGTACCTATCCTCCTGTCGTTACTGAAGATTATTATACCATCGCCGGCTATGCGTTGACCAGAGAAGGCCATAAATCCAGAGTACGAAAACTGGAAAATGAACTATTTCCCGTACTGCGTGAACAGAGGCTTGGATTGATTGCCTTCAGCCCGATGGATGCCGGCCGGTTGTCGCCCTCATATACCGCCGCTCCGGATTCACCACTGGCGGCTTTACACGCCTCGCTGGACAAAGCGGCGGGCACCCTTGGTGTAACGCGTGCTCAGGTCTGTGTCGCCTGGGTGCTTGCCCATCCTGAAGTTACCTCCGTACTTGCCGGTCCGGAACATCCTGAACATGTCGATGAAATACTCGCCGCGTTGGCCATCGATTTACCCGATGAGATACGAAAGAATCTGGACGCTGCCGGGCTGAGATACAGTAGAGAGATAGAGCGTCCATGAATCCGTTGTTGGCGACCTGATTGGGCAAGGGACGAAAGCGGTAAGACGTTCACAAAAACCACAACGTATACGAAAAAATGCGGGATACGAAATCGGATAACGAACCCCGGTAGACGTCGCTGTTCTGGGCAGGACATAGAGGGCATACGGATGTCGTAGAACTGTTAAAGGTGCATGGGGTGGATTTTATTTTACCCTTTCTCCAAGCTGATGTAAAGAAGTTGGGGCTCTTAGGTTAAGAGGCCATTATGTTAGATATCACAACCTGTGCGTTTTCATGCCTGATTTGATCCCATTGGTAGAACGGGCGAAGGCTGGTGATCCGACCGCGTTCAACGAACTGGTGTATCGGTTTCAGGATATGACTACGGGATATGCATTCTCTGTGCTGGGCGATTTCCATCTGGATGTCGAGGCCACTGACGATATGTCGTCGG
>CAJXCW010000218.1 GCA_913051705.1 uncultured bacterium | reverse complement strand
CGTTAGACTCCAAATCAACAAATCAAAAAATCTAAACGTTCCCCTCCGCCAGCCCGTTACCCACTAAATACTGGTAGCTTTTTCGTACTGCTTCAACCATATCTGTGGCGCATCGGTCCAATTCAACAATATGCCATTTCGTATACGCTTTGCCCGCAGCAATAACGCCCGGGATATCTACGATGCCATCACCGACTGCGGTCATATCCAATTCTCGATCGCATGGACCATCTTTAATATGGAGAATCGGTGCCCTTTCTCCTAATTGCCTGACCACTTCAACCGGATCGGGCCCACCAGTTTGTACCCAGTAAATATCCACTTCAAAAAACACATCCGCAGACAAATGCTCCAGCATCACCTCATACACCCATCTGTCCTCAATTCGGCTGAATTCCCACCAATGATTGTGGATACCGTAGGTCATCCCATGAGCCGTCGCCACCGAAGCCGCTTCGTTGAACCGATCGCAAGAGGATTTGATATTGTCCATCGAATTGAATTGATCGGGACCAAATCCCGATATGAGTCGTTTTGTTCCAAGGGCATGGGCGGTATCCAATGCGAATTGTCTGTCATCACCAAGTGGAAGTGGCAGATGAGCGCTGGGCACTTTTAGGCCAAGCGATTTAAAAAGTTTGCCCGCTTGTTCCGGTGATGATCCGGGAAATCCGGCCGGTTCCACACCTGCGTAGCCGATCTCTGCAACTGTTCTAACGACCTGCTCATAATTTTTCTCTGCTAACTCACGTAATGTGTACAACTGCAACGCGACAGGCGCCGGCATGATGATTCCTTTCTGTGTCAGGTTAAATATAATTATGATGTCTCACAAGGCGTAACAACAGTATATATATATTCCTGTTTCTAACACAAGGCGATAAAGAGGAATCAATAACAACCGCTTTTGTCAACCTGTGGGGGTTGCCATGCAAGGGAAGGGGCAAACACATGGTTTGCCCTTACTTTAGGATCTGTTCTCCTTTATATAACATTCTTAACAGGCTCATTTCTCCTGTTATCCGTAGAAACTCTTCTCTGGTAAACCATCGCACGTCATGAGATTCATCGCTGACTTTTACAACCTGGTTAGCTGGGGCAATCAAGAGATATCGAATATCGTGGTGTTCATGGGCCGGTTCTGATCCTCGTGTGGGAATGAGATGGACATCTATATCAAGAGGAATAATAGAATTTTCCGATTTATACAATGTAAAACCGGTCAACCCCGATTCTTCTACCGCTTCCCGTATAGCAACCTGATAGGATTCATGTTGCCCATCCGCATGGCCACCCAGTTGCAACCAGCGATCCAGTTTGCGATGATGGGTGAGGAGATATTGCGATAGATCGTGGGACACAATCCAGGCGGAACCTGTGATATGACCGGGCAAACAAGTCCGCTCGAAACAATCCGTATGTTGTGTGACAAGGGTTCTGATCCTATCGGTCATAGTTCGTTCAGATGGATAGACCGCTTCGTATTTATCGAGTGAATGTAAGATAGACTGCCTATGCATGGGTATATTTCCCGTACTTGATTTTTATGTCAGATTATATACATCGACTCACCACGGCATACAGCGGATCAGATACCCCAGGTACAGGACTTCTGTCCAGTTTCTGTATTTCAGTCCAATGGCCGGCTTCTAATATAAAACGCTCCACAAGGTCTATATGTCCTCTGTCATCCAACCTCTGCCAGACAGCGATCGCTTTGGTTGGAAAGCAGCGATTGGAAAAGGTGATAACGAGTGGGGCGCCGGATGTCATCACCCTACCCAAATCCTGTAATACGTCAACGGGTCGTGTCAAATAATCAATAGAGACACAGATGGCAGCACCAGAAAACGTATTATCCTCAAACGGTAAAACCGGGTTGTCATTCAAGTCTTGTATCACATAGTCGTCCAATTGTGTATTTCTCTCTAATTCCTCTTTATTCATCCCCAGTCCAACCACTCTTGTATATTCATTTTCTACGGGAAGGTGACTGATCCAACTGCTCATGACATCAAGTATAATCCCATTCGCCGGTAAATATTCCCGGTAAAGTTGCGTCACTGTTTCAATGGCGGGGAGGTCGATATGCGTAACAAATCGAGGATGTTGGTAGAACACCTCATCGGGAGCCTCGTCATATCGACGGAATGCTTCTGGTGGTAACGGTGGTGGGCGTGTATTTATGTTCATAGGTTCACAGGTTCACAGGTTCACAGGTTCATAGGTTTCAATCACCAATCACCCAATCACCATTACTCTCGTCCCAGACGCGCAGCCTCCAGCTTCCCCGAGAAATCTTTCCACAACCCCTCGCTGTCAATATGAGTAATCCAGGTAATCGAAGGTCTGGTTTGATCTACGTTGGTATGATCGAACGTCATATCATCTCTAAGAACCGGCCGCGGATACGTCTCCTGGGCGGTCAGGCCCAGAATATAGGCCATCGTGACTTCATCCCATACCGGCCAGGAATCTGGGTCGCCTGTTACGACATCCGCGATTCGTCTGTTATTATCCAGCCAGGAAACAAGCAAATTTGATATATAGACGCCGGATGCACCTTGGCCGGCGAACACGTTTTTCGCCTTGTCTCTGGTCATTTTCAGGTTCGTAGCAGCAACTGTTGAATCTCCCACAACCAGCGGCGTACGGGAATGCATCAATATCTGCCACGCGGGGATGTCGTTATGGACATTAAACACGTCCGTACCTTGAGGCCACTTGTTATATGCCATAGCGACCACTTCTATACGATCTACGATGGTAGAGTCGGCTAAAATGGCCGAAGCTACATCGGTCGCCGGACCAAGCATGAGGATAGTCAGTCGCTCGTCTGATCGATATGCCCGCGATTCTCTGAGTATAAAATCCAACCCTGTGCTTGGGGAAGGCGTGTCTTTATTTTCCAGTGGGTTGTCGGCGCCTGCATATACCGGTGGTTTATCTGTGATGGGCAGATGATCAAGCACTGATCGTGCGATAGCCGCCATGGCGCGCGCCACCGTGTCGGGCGGTACGGTCTGCGCGCTTACATTACCCTCATCGGTTACCATCACGATGACCGGACCATGCGCCGTAACCACACCCCTTAGATCAAATTCCGGTGATAAAGCGACATGCGCCAGCATCCACATATCATCCATCTCCACCCCGGTATCTGAGCTAATGATAACAGGCCGACGTGCGGCTTCCTCTATTACAGGCGGTCCAAAGGCATCACCACATGACAGATGACCTATCAACGCCGCAACCATAATAAAAAGATTGATTTTCAAAATATAATCGCCTTTCAATCACAATACTCACTACCTGCAGGGTCGAACGTGTAAGGTGTGCCGCGTATCGTAGACAAATCCTCCGGCATTGAAGTACCGGGCTAATGTTTCTATTTTCTCTGCAACCGGTAATCCGCAATCCGTAATCACTCCATCCCGCCCACAGCCAACACCAACAAGGTTGTTCGATCGGATGAATATCGCTGATCTTGTTATGCCAAGTTAAAAGTACAGGGTACAGAGTGAAGCGTCGAATCCTTCCAGACGCCTCACTCTTCAACCAACTTTAGACCCCTTCAAGATGATCCCTCTGGTTTATTACGAAATTGTGCATAAGGGGGATCGGTAACAAATGCTTTCAGTTGAATTCTTTCCCCCTGCAAATCATGTGAAGCATTGGAAGCCAGAACAGCTGCAAGACTGTTCATTCCATCGGAAAATGGACTTCGGATCGCCGCAGCGTCGCCTGTGGCAATGGCCTGGATAAACGTTTCATTGATCCCCATCCGTTGATTAGTACCTTTTGACATCGGAATTTGATGGCGCAGTTGGTCCGGCGTAGGACGGGCCGTTGGCGGATAGACGCCGTCGTAATAATAGGCAACGGGCCCTTCCTGTTCAATTTTCAGATGACCGTGGTTCCAGAGGATGATTTCATCGCCGTCGTTATGAAAGACCCGACGGAGCTTGGTCAGGTGCAAGGTGCCTATAGCCCCGTTATCAAATCCCAGAGTAACCACACAAGCGTAGGGGTTATCCCCTTCATTCTCGATGTCATCAGGATCTCGCGGTACATAGGTGGATTGCACCCAGGTGATATCACCGCACCAGTAACGCATACGATCGACGGTATGTATCCCAGCTTCAACGACCGCCGAGCCGGACCAGGCATAATTCGCTGCCCATACCCGGTTGGAAGGTCCACCGATTTCCTCGGTATGCGTATGCTTGACGGAATGCCCCTCCAGAACGCCGTGGGATATCGAGGAAAGCATCACTATCCGTTTATCTGACAGAAAATCCCTGATCGTTTCATACACGTCGTGATATCTCAGATTAAACCCAACGGTAGAAATAACGCCCGAAGCGTTAATCGCATCCTCCATATCTCTCGCTTCATCGTAATAAAGACTCATCGGTTTTTCCACAAACACATGAATACCGGCTTGCGCCGCACGAACCACTTCGCCGTTGTGAACGCTCGGCGGCAGACAGATATAGAGCGCATCGAGGGTGCAGGAAGACATCATCTTATCAAATTGGGTGAAAACCTGTATATTTTGATCGGAATAATCAGGGACGAACCGTTTGATTTTCCCCGGTGACAGATTATCCGGCCAGGCATCACAAAGACCAACGATTGTTAAAGGATAATCCTTCCGAATCGACCACAATGTTGCCAGATGTTGCAGCCCGCGCTGACCGACACCTAAAATGCCTACCTTGACCATGAATGACCCTATTTGTGATTTGATGAGTTGGTAAGTTGGGGATGGATTTCGCTGCATGGCGCCGGATTCATCTTTCGCGCCTATATGTTATGGGTTGGGAAAATGAAGATCAGGTGAAGTGGCTGAATATACCTTGAAATGGTAACATTATCATGAGTAAAAGTCAAGAATCATAGTCCCTTTTTCATAGGTATGGATTTTTGGTTGTCCTTTTAGTTAAAATGATCTATCTTTACATATGTAGAGTAGTTTGATATCCTCATTTGTGCTTTCGTTCTTTGTATTTAATTACATATCTACTGTATGATAGCCGTAGCTTGAAAGTCGAATTTTATCAACGTATAAAACACTCTGAAATCACGCTGAGTTCGTGTAACCTCTTCGAGTCACCCGGCCCTCTTTATGACTTCTGTAACGTTTTCCGAATCGTCAGAACCCCCTGCCGTTATATCATCTTTATCACAGCCTATTGAATCGGTGAAGGGTATCGGTGAAAAACGGGCAAAAGCGTTACTCGGCGCAGACATTGAGTCGGTCGAAGATCTGCTGTTGCACATCCCTAGATTGTATCTTGATCGTCGCAACTTACAGCCTGTCAGCCAGGTGCAGGTAGATACATCTGCTACGGTGGTCGGCACCGTCATGAAGACCAGGGTTAGATCGGGCAGACCGGGTCGATTTGAGTTGGTCCTCGGCGATGAAAGTGGTTTTCTGAAGTGTACCTGGTTCGGTAATAAGTGGATGCACGGGTTGCGAAAGAAATTTAATCCGGGGGACTTGCTGATCGTCTCCGGCAAGGTGAGCTTTTTTAATGGTAAACAGATGGTGACCCCCGAATATGATATGCTCACAGAAGAAGGCGATGATATGCTTCACACAGGCCGGGTCATTCCCGTTTACCGTTC
The DNA here is from genome assembly GCA_913051705.1 of uncultured bacterium. Lineage (GTDB taxonomy): Bacteria > JAAXHH01 > JAAXHH01 > JAAXHH01 > JAAXHH01 > CAJXCW01. The sequence goes on along the minus strand of CAJXCW010000218.1, from coordinate 3,995 downwards.
TACCGCCGGCTTACGTGAAGTAGGCCTCGACAGCCGGGGATTCCGGCGCATTATAAAACCCTTGCTTGATCTCCTGGTCGATCAAATCCCCGAAACGATCCCTGCATCCATCTCCCGAACCCTTGGTTTACCATCAAGATCCGCCGCCATCTATGCCGCTCATTTCCCCGAAAGTCCCGAAGAGGCTGAACAGGCCAGATCGCGCCTTGCTTTCGACGAACTTTTTTATATGGAATTATTACTTGCTCTCCGTAAGCACGCAGCCATGTATGGGGAGAAAGGGATTGCCTTCCAGTCGAAAAGTCCGCTCGCCAGACAGTTTGTATCCCGCTTGCCGTTTGAACTGACATCCTCTCAAAAACTGGTCATCAGGGAAATTCATGGGGATATGTGTCGTCCTATCTCCATGAACCGGTTATTACAGGGTGATGTAGGTTCCGGTAAGACGGTCGTGGCAGCCATAGCCCTGTTGTTGTCCGTAGAAAGCGGATACCAGGCCGCTTTGATGGCGCCGACAGAAATTCTCGCGGAACAGCACGCCATGGTTTTACAGGATATGCTGTCAGATATTAACGTCCCTGTCACCTTTCTTGTGGGCGGTCTGCCGGCAAAAGTGCGGCGAAGGCGTCTGGCTGAGGTGGCCGACGGTACCGCAAAGATCATTGTCGGCACCCATGCGTTGATCCAGGAAGAGGTCACCTTTCAAAATCTTGGTCTGGCCGTGATCGATGAACAACATCGATTCGGAGTAGCTCAGCGGGCGATATTAAAGGAAAAGGGAGAAAGGCCGGATATCCTGGTGATGACGGCGACCCCCATCCCACGCACGCTCGCCCTAACGGTATATGGGGATCTGGATGTATCCGTTTTAGAAGGTCTGCCTCCGGGTCGGAAGCCCATCTTGACCAGGTGGGTACCGGAAACTCAGACAGAAGAAGTCTATGAGACGATCCGGGATGAAGTTAATAAAGGACGTCAAGCCTATGTCGTCTGCCCACTGGTAGAAGAATCTGAAAAGATGGATCTGAAAGCGGCTGTGGTGCTATCGAAGCACCTGAAAGCCGAAATATACCCTGATTTACGCGTCGGGCTACTCCATGGTAAGATGAAGAGTATTGACAAAAATACCGTTATGCATGCATTTAAAGCCGGTACTTTTGATATTCTGGTGAGTACAACCGTTATAGAAGTCGGCATAGATATCCCGAACGCTACGATTATGGCCATTGAACAGGCGGAACGGTTTGGTCTTGCTCAGCTTCATCAACTAAGAGGGCGAATAGGCCGGGGCCCCCATGCATCCACCTGTATTCTTATTAATGGATGCGATCCTGACAAACCCATACCCGATGACACCCTGCGCCGTCTTCAGATCATGTCGGAGACTCAGGACGGATTTAAAATAGCCGAGGAAGATCTGAAAATTCGGGGTCCGGGGGAATTTATGGGCACGCGCCAGCATGGATTGCCCGGATTAAAAATCGCAGATGTCCTCCGGGATGCCGAATGGCTGAGAAAATCCAGAAAAGCTGCTTTTGATCTGATCGAACAGGACCCCCAACTCATTGATCCTGCCCACGCCCAAATACGAATTACCCTATCTCATCATTACGCAGATGTTGCTATCTGGCTTGAAGTAGCATAAATTAAAGACTGATGTAACGCAAATAGCGCCACATCAGTGCGAGTGGCAGGTAGCGTGTAGAAATCGTTCCTAAACCACCAGCCTTTCTTTTGCTCGGAACACGGAACTCAACTGGAGAGCATACCATGCGATGCTTTTTATATATTATAATATTCGCACTGAGCTTCAGTCCAGCATCCGTTGATGCGAAGGCCCATGTGAATGTCATTAAGCTGATCGGTCCCATCGGCCCGGTGAGTGTCCGTCATATCAGCCGGGCGATAGAACAGGCGGAGGCCGATACCGCGGAATGTCTGGTCATCATGATAGATACGCCGGGGGGCCTGTTGGAATCTACGCAGATGATCATCAAGGATATGCTGGCAGCCAATGTGCCGGTAGTGGTCTATGTGGCCCCGAGCGGGGCGGGGGCCGGATCAGCGGGCGTATTCATCACCATGAGTGCCCATATTGCCGCCATGGCGCCGGGCACAAGTATAGGCGCTGCCCATCCGGTGGGGATAGGCGGCGGAATCGCCGATTCTACCATGGCGGATAAAATCGAAAATTTCACCGTCAGTTATATCCGATCCATAGCAGAAAAGCATGGCCGAAATGCAGATTGGGCGGAACAGGCTGTCCGCAAGAGTGTCGCCATTACTTCTCAGGAGGCGTTGGAACTGAATGTGATCGATCTCAACGTAAGTACCCTTGATTCGCTCATGATTCGGATTGACGGGCTGATCATTCATGTCTTGGAGGGTCAGAAAGTGTTGCGAACCAGGGACGCAGAAATCCGCATGAACGAAATGCCCTGGCATTATGATATATTAAATACCATATCCAATCCAAATATCGCCTATCTGCTAATGATGTTGGGGTTTTATGGGGTAATCTATGAATTTATCAATCCAGGCGCTATATTTCCAGGTGTAGTCGGCGGCATCTGCGTTATTGTCGGCCTGTTCGCCTTACAAACGTTGCCGATCAACTATGCGGGTTTGATGCTTATCTTGCTGGGCATTGGACTTTTTGCCGCAGAACTCAGTGTGGTCTCCGGGGGGATATTGGCTGTTGGCGGGCTGATTGCAACGACGCTGGGATCTATGATGTTGATCGATTCGCCCTATCCCTTCTTAAGAATATCCATGTACGTAATTATTCCCTCTGTTATAGCGACAGCCCTATTCTTCACCTTTGCCGTGGGATTCGCCTTAAAGGCGCAAAAACGTGCCCCCACAACGGGTCAACAGGGCTTGATCGGCGAAACCGGGATTGCACATTCCAGAATTGATCTGCTGGGACAGGCCATCGTCCACGGCGAGTATTGGTCGGTAGAAAGCGAGACACCGATCGAAGTCGGCGAATCATTACAGGTTATTGAACTCAATGGACTTAAACTAAAAGTACAACGTACAGACCGGCGTACTGCCACGCCGGAATCCGAGGAGGGTACTCATGTTTGATGGTTTTCAGATATCAACGATCCTGTTTATTGTTATCCTTATTCTGTTTTTTACAAACGCCGTTAAGATACTTAGGGAATATGAACGAGGCGTGATCTTTCGTCTAGGCAGGCTCTCCAAGGCGCTCATCGGCGGAAATGGCCCTGGTATCATAATCTTGATCCCAGGCATCGATAAAATGGAAAAGGTCAGTTTGAGGACGGTGACCAAAGATGTCCCCTCCCAGGATGTGATTACGCGGGACAACGTGTCTATTAAAGTGAACGCGGTGATTTACTTTCGCGTGCTGGACCCGGAAAAAGCGATCGTGGAGGTGGAAGACTTTTTACAGGCTACCTATCAATTAGCGCAGACCTCGTTACGGAGCGTTCTCGGTCAGGTTGAACTTGATGACCTGTTAACCAACAGAGAGAAAATCAACGAAGAGTTACAGTTGCTGCTGGATCAGCAGACAGAACCGTGGGGCATTAAAGTCTCGATGGTCGTGATAAAGAATGTTGATCTGCCACCGGAAATGCAGCGTGCCATGGCCAAACAGGCGGAAGCGGAGCGTGAACGACGAGCAAAGGTCATTAATGCTGCGGGTGAAGAGCAGGCGGCAGGGAAACTTGCGGCGGCGGCTCAGGTGATGGGTAAACATCCTGTCGCCATACAGCTCCGCTATCTCCAGACGCTGGCTGTCGTGGCTGCGGAACACAATTCGACGACGTTGTTCCCGGTTCCGATTGATTTATTCAAACCGTTTATCGAGCAGCAGATGAAACCAGGTGGCACACCGACTGTATCTGAGGATTCGCCAGACTCTGCCTCGGAAAATAAGGACGGTACCACAGAATAATTCACGAGATTTCCGGACAATTTTCGACTGATTCGGTAAGAGGCCTCCCTCGATTAAAGCTAATTGT
>CAJXCW010000217.1 GCA_913051705.1 uncultured bacterium | reverse complement strand
TCCGTCTTTAAATTCGCTTTCTTCATGACCCCGACGGCTGCAGATCGATCAGCCAGTGCGAGAAAGAATGTAACGATAAACGGCAGGGCGATGGCCACCGCGGTCATGGATAAACGAAAAACATAATCAGCGCCGAGATTCTGGCTGGTTCTCATGAGCAATTAATGGTCGTCGGGCGTAACGGTCAACGGTCAAATAAAATCTCGTCGTAAGACAAAGTTCCTCATGTGACGATTGCGACAGTTGCTCTGTTCGCTCATTCTGAACCCACATGGATTTTATGGTTCAAGCCTCTTCTTCCAGCACAGATCGCTGTGGCACAAATCCGATCTCACGCTCGATCAGGCGAATGTCGTAGACCGGGTCGCGCTCGTGGCCGGGCCGTTCGTAGTGGGACAGATCGATCCGGTCGGCGTCGGCGCCGTACCACCCGCGGATGATATCGGGCACGGGCGCCGCGGCGCAGGCCTGGCCTCCCACCGCGTTCAGGATGCGAACACCGGATTTGTGCGGTGCTTCAGCGGCCATCCGAAAGCAGCGAACAGCATCACTCTGGTACATCTTCGCTAGACTGCCTATAGCCCATTCGGTGAGGGGACCCACCTGGCAGGGCGTCGGCTTGCTTTCCTCAGGCATGATGCTGGCCAGGCGAATGTTGATGATGTCCAGATCGTCATTCTGCCGAATCAGATAACGGGTCACTTCCTCCATCAGGTACTTCGACAGGCCGTAACCGTCGCGATCGAGACAAGGGTGGTCGTCAGGCATGGGCAGTTTCAAAGGGCGAAATCGGAGGCTCTGGAAACCGACCACGGCGATGGAACTGGCCAGCACGAACTTTTTTACCCCGCGGTCGATGCCGTATCGCAGCACGTGGTGAGCACCCGAGACATTCACCCGCAGTCCCGACTCCTCGGTGCAGCCGCCGGTGACGGCGCCCAGGTGGATGATGACATCCAGCGGATGCCCGTCCAGGCTGCAAAGATCATCCGGCTCGGTAAAATCACCCTCGATGGCATGCACGCCAGCCACTTCTGTAGGCGCCCTCGAAAGACAGACGACAGTGTGGTCGGCAGACATATCCCCGGCCAGGTTGTGGCCGATAAAACCGCTTGCGCCGGTAATTAAAACATTGCTCATGGTCGGTTCCTAACGTAGTTGTTTGGTTTTAACCCGTTTCCATTCTGCCTAAAACGGTGTAGTCGAAAAGCCGAAAGCGCGTATCCATACTGTAATCACGGCTCTAATCGGACCAGTGAATGACGGCCCCGATAACAGGCTCACCCCGGTTGATGCGCTCGTACAGAGCAGGTGCGTCGTCTGCGTTGGTGCTGTGCGTGATGGTATGATGCCACGGCAGCACACCGCCGGCCATGTTTTTCAGCACAGCACGGCGGCAGGGTTCGAGCCCGTCGTTGCACGGATAGAAGGTGGTCACCTGACGGCCATGGGGTTGGCGAAAGTCGTACGCCAGAGGGGCATCACCATAGTGGCCCTGCCATATGAACTTGCCGTGGTTCCTGCACAGCTTGAAAGCCGGATCAACGCACGCGGGGATGCCTGAGCATTCGAACACTACGTCTGCGCCCTCGGGAGCGATGGTATACACCACCTCAATCTCATCTTCGGCGCTGCCGTTGATCAGATGATCGGCGCCCATCTTGCGGGCAAGGGCCAGACGGTCGGCATCAATGTCGATGGCCACGACAACGCAGCCGCGGTTGCTGCATGCGTTGACTACGCCCAGCCCGATCAGTCCGCAACCGTAAACGATCACGGTGTCACCTACGTGTGGATTGGCCATATCTACCCCATGGAACCCCACGGCCGGCATGACGAACATGCTGGCTACGTCGTCGTTTACCCCTTCCGGCAACAAGGCGAAGCCGTGGCTTTGCACCGGATCCATGATAACGTGAGAGCAGTGGGTGCCGGAGAGAATCGAGATGTCGGTACCGTCCGGCAATTGCATCGACGAGTTGTGACGGTGATAAACCTTGTCGCCCGGGGCGAACCCCACGACATCACGGCCCACCTCCTCAATGACACCGACGCCCTGATACCCGGTACAGAGGGGATAGGCGCCCCGGTTCAGCTTGTCACGGATCATTGAAAATTCGGTGCCGATGCTCACCCCGCTACAGGTCGTCCGCACGACCACGTGCTCGGGTCCCGGGTTGGGCAGCACGACCTCTTCCAGAGCGAAACTCTGGTCTTCATAAGTGATCAGGGCTCTAACGTTCATATCTCCTCCTGAAGGAATGATCGTATTATTGTTTGGAAGCCGCCGCGCTCGCGAAGGCGGCATCTTCTGGAACCTGTGTCGCCAGCCATTGTAAAACGGTTACCTTATCGCTCGATCGGTGCTGAAAGAGAAAGAAAAAGAGCAAAAGAAAGAGCAAAAGACAGCGTGAGCAACATAGAAGAAAGCGCAACTCCCGGATAGCCCACGTTGTATACCGATCTTCGAACGAGTCCCCAACTTTATTATACTACCAATCCACAACAGACCCGTCATCCGGATCGAACTGCGGTCCATAGGGATGCGGATCCCCTACCAGGTCCATGAGTTTGTCCTCGTCGATAGTGATCCCTAAGCCAGGTCCGGTGGGCAGTGGACGATGACCGTTTTCGACCGCCGGCAAGGGCTCTGCGAGCAGTTCCATATATTCGTTGTCGCCGCGCTCCTGGGCAAGGAAGTTGGGGATGCAGCCGGCGATCTGCAAGCTCGCGGCAAGTGAGCAGGGGCCTTGCGGGTTGTGTGGGGCAAGCGGCGAGAAGTAGGCCTCAGCCTGACCGGCGATGATGCGTAACTCGGTGATACCGCCGGCGTAGCAGATATCAGGTTGCAGGATCGTGGCCGCCCGTTTTTCGAGGATCTCCTTAAAACCCCATTTGGTAAAAATGCGTTCACCGGTGGCAAGGGGGATGTGGGTTTTTCGCGCGATTTCGGCCATGACGTCCACATTGAGTGCCTGCACGATCTCCTCATAGAACCACGGATGGTAGGGCTCAAGCGCTTTGACGAGCTGAAGGGCCGCCGGCGGCTGCACGGCGCCGTGAAAATCGACGCCGATATCGACGCCGGGACCATGATGGTCGCGGAGCGCCTTGAAGCGTTCGACGACTTCGTCGACGAATAACGGACTTTCGATGTACTTGAAGGCCTTACGTGAGGATTTCGGACCAACCTTCATGGCGTTGACGCCGGTCTTCTCGCTGACCTCGCCATAGACGCGAACTCTGTCGCGGGTAGGGCCGCCTAATAGTTTGTAAACGGGTACGCCATAGCACTTTCCGGTAATATCCCACAGCGCCATATCAATACCGGAGGAGATCGCGGTTTTGATCGGACCGCCGCGGTAGAAAGCGCCGCGATGGATAGCCTGCCAGTGGTGGACGACCGGACGGGGATCCTGGCCGACCAGATAACCGGCGACTTCCAAAGCGCCGGCGGCGCAAGCTTTGGCGTCGTCCTTGAGCATTTCGCCCCACCCGGTGATGCCGGCATCGGTCGAGATTTTGACGAAGACCCAGGAGTTTTTCAGGACAAAGGTTTCGATATTGGTGACTTTGATCGCTTCGTTAGGGCCGATCGGGCCCTGGGGATCGGACATGACGGAATTCCTTTGTGTGAGTGTTTGGTGTTAGTTCAATGAATCAAAATATTTCTATCACATGCGGACTATCCGGGAACCAGACTGAGTCGACCACGTAGGCCACGGCCACACCCAGCACATAGCCTACGAGAATGCCCAGAAACAACGGCTGTGTTTTTCGGTACAGACCTACACCACCAAAACGCATCAGAAGAAACTTAATCAACCACGCCAGGAAAATACTGAACATAAAGTTCATGATCGGAGCGGACGCTCCTATCACGAATCCTATAGGGTTGAAGGGCCACCAGTAGAAAAAGACCCGTCCTGCCACGAGTAGCATATTGATGGCTGCCCCGCTTAACAGAAAGATGATTTCCATTTCGGTGATACGGGTGGCATTACGCATCCAATTGATGATGAGATTATAGAAGAGAATGCCGGTATTGGTCAGGTTGATATTCAGATTGTCCGCCCCCTGCGTGTATCCGGAGTATATGACATACATGAGGGAGGTGACGACACTGACTATAAAAGCCATGCTGATCCAAAGGACCAACATGCGCCGGTTGGGCCAGATGTACTCGCGCAGCCAGGCCACATGAGCAAGTCCGACCATCGTAAAGGTACGCCAGTTGCGGGCAAACGCATTGGTCAGTCCGAGACCGGTCAGCGTCGAACCGGTCATATTGGCGGATCCGACCATACCGACAGTAAAGGTATTCGCATTGATCGGAAGATCCAGATGGATCAGTCCCGCCTCCGCAATCACCCTGGCAAGGCCGATATAAAAAACATACAGAAAAAACAGAAATAGAATGGCGATAGGCAGAGTGAAGCCGATCGCATACAGCCAGGCGATCAGATAGGCGACCCCGGCGATCAGACCGAAAACAGCAGTCCGGTAAGAAAAGAGCTCCTCCTCATCCCGCAATTTGGTCTCCTGGCCGAAGGCATGACGGAAGACCTGTTTCAAATGGTCCCGCGCCATCCAGGTCCCCCAGAGAACGAACATGATCAGTCCCCCGCAGAATTGTATCGAAACAAGCCCACCGGGCACGATGGAAGTAGAAGGGGAAGAGATACCGAATTGGTTGAGCATACCGGTCTGAATAATACGGAAAAGTTGAAAAAACCAGACGCTGAAGAGAATTTCCAGATTAACGAAGAATGAAAAGCAGAGCACATAGGGGGCCAAACGGATATTTACGGGCGGGAAGGTCGGATCAATGATCAGGCTCACCGTCGGATTGATGGGGATGCGAGGTAAAACTTCCCAGAAAGAGACACAGTTCCATATCATAATCGCAAAGGTGATTAAAAAGCCTGTTTGGAAAATACGGTTACGGTATAAACGGGGTATGCTTGAACCGTCATCATCCATCTCTATCAGGCGCAACACCACCTCTCCCATGGGAAAACGCAGTCGCTCATGTTCTATCCATTGTTTCCTGAGCATGACGATCAGGCAAGCCCCGACAAGCAGAAGCACCCCCATCGCCGACATCCACCAGAAGAGGGGCAAAACCCAGACATGCCACGGAATGGACCGGCCGGAGGGCAAACCGGCGAAGAAATCTGAAACCTCACCGTTATCATTGGACAGAACCAGCCATTGCGGTAGGAATTCATAGAAGTGTTCCACCCACTGGTTTTCCGGGCTGGCGAAATAACCGGGCGCCGCGATGAGACTGATCAGGTATCGGACCATACCCCAGTCCGGCACCGTCGATGCAACCAGCCCCATACAGAAAATGGTGATCAACTCTGATGTGGTCAACGCATTCGAGGTGTTTTTCAGTCGGAACAGAAGGTTCGGAAAGAGGATCAGTAAGAAAAACGGCACCAGCAGACAGAGCGGTATCTGGGTACGGGTGATATAACTATAGTTCATCTGTGCGGAAGCATACTGTCCCCACAGACTGACAATCACGGAGAATATGAGACCGATCAGGACCGTCCGCATCATAATCGGTTTTGAAAGGGATTCCATCGTCTTTGTTGAGGATGTATTCACAGGTCAAATGGGACGTCTGATATTTGGTGATGGCATAAGCCGGTTTTGATATTGTACATCTCGACTGTGGCAATGAAAAGGTCTATCTTGAAAAGCAAGCGGACAGCCTGTTCTCGATACATATCAAGCCTCTTGAAGTGGCCTGATATGTGTTAACCTATATCAAGACGATACAGACTCTGAACAAGTCGTTAAGGTTGTCATCGAAAGGGCTGTTGAAAATCGGATCAGCAAGGCATGCAGCAGCCCAGGTTCATAGAGCGAACCCATCAACGATAATAACAGGGAAGGATTGACAGAGAATACGGGGCTGTTATATTAGGATGATTTTAAACCCATGACGATCTGGTGTCAGATGGTCACAGCGATACTTCCTTAACCCAGCAGGCCTGCGGGTTTCTTGTCGACAACATCAACCACAAAGAGGATACTGAGATAATAAAGCTCGCGAACGGCATTGCCCTCTGCCAAGGGAACTTCACCCTGATGACGGATGATCTACCTTCCGTTATCAGGCATTTCGGTGAGCAGGACAAAATTTATTTTGTGCATTTTCGCGATGTGCGTGGCACACCCGCAAAGTTTACGGAAGCTTTCCACGACGATGGTCAGACCGACCTGGCGGCTGGTCTACGCGCCTACCGTGACGTCGGTTACGACGGGGGGTGTCGCCCGGATCATTGTCCGAAGATGGGCGACGAAAATTTCAGGGATGATCTACGCCTTGCACACTTGTTTGCCGTAGATTATTTTAAAGGACTACGCGAAGCGGTTTATTCGGAGCCGCTCAAAGCGGAATCTTGAAAAAAGTGGTGGTGGTTAGTGGATATACACTAAAGGGGCAATCAGGCAGGGCGGGATCTGGTTCGGATCCGGCGGTCCTCATGGTACCGCCAGCGGAGTTGTTTGCTATGACGGCTGAAGATTTTGATGGATGGGTGCAGGAGAGCGTGTTATTTTTCTGGGGTGAATGGGATGTTGCGTTTTTTATTGCGTTTACCTGAAATTACATAGTACACGACAAAAAGTAAAAAGGGGCATCCCCGCAGGCCTTAATCGGGGCCCCATAGCTTGTCGTGTACTATGCTAAAATTACATTGGGACCATAGCGTTTATGTCAAATTTAGATAATTTGCTGGACAACAATGCTCAATGGGCGGCTAGGGTACAGGAACAGAGGCCCGGGTTTTTTGAGAACCTGGCCCATCAACAGACGCCCGAATACCTATGGATCGGATGTTCGGACAGCCGGGTGCCGGCCAATCAGATCGTAGGTCTGGATCCGGGGGATATTTTCGTACACCGCAATGTGGCCAATCTGGTGGTGCACACGGATTTCAACTGCCTGTCGGTACTCCAGTACGCGGTGGAGGTCCTCAAGGTTAAGCACATCATCATCTGTGGCCATTACGGTTGCGGCGGTGTGGCTGCGGCCCTTCAGAACATGGAACATGGTTTGATCGATAACTGGCTTCGTAACATAAAAGATCTATACGAACAGCATGAGGTGCTGTTTCGTGATATTAAAAGCGACGAAGAACGGGTTAATGCGTTGTGTATGTTGAACGTGATTGGACAGGTGTCTAACGTATCGCATACCACCATCGTGCAGAATGCATGGAAGCGAGGCCAGGATCTTTCGGTACATGGTTGGATATACAGTATCAAAGACGGCCTGATCAAGGATCTGGACAGCACACTGACCGGATCAGAACAGGTACCTGCGATTTACAGGTTGTCCGAGCCGGAATAGATGGTTATACGGAGGATAAAAATGAATTTGAAAGACAGATTCCTGACAAACGTGCGTGGCGACATTCTCGGTGGGCTCACCGCCGGAATCGTTGCCTAACCACTGGCGTTGGGCTTTGGTGTTGCATCAAGTTTGGAAAATGGAGCGGTCGCCGGTCTGTACGGCGCCATCGCTATCGGTATTGTCGCCTCGATTTTCGGCGGCACGCCGGCTCAGATCTCCGGACCGACCGGACCAATGACGGTTGTGGTCGCCGGTTTTGCGGCAGCCCATACCGGTGATCCATCCTGTGTGTTTGTGACGGTGGCCCTGGCGGGGCTCTTCCAGGTTATCATCGGCGTGTTGAAGCTCGGTAAATACATCAACTATATTCCCTACCCGGTCATCTCCGGTTTCATGAGTGGTATCGGGATCATCATCTTGTTCCAGGTGTCACAGCTCATCGGGCAACCGGCCCTGAAGAGCCCGATTGAGGCGATATCGGTGTTACCGGAACAACTGGTTACAATGAACGTAATCGCCTTGCTTCTGGGTCTGGGCACGATGGCCATAGTCTACCTGGCGCCTTTAGTGATCAGAGCGGTTCCAGGGACGTTGGTCGGGCTGATTTTCATTACCACTCTGTCGGTGGTGTTCTCCTTTGACGTGCCGCGTATCGGCCATATTCCCAGCGGTGTTTCAAGCCTGCTGATTCCGCAGTTTGATTGGGCCATGTTCGGCAGAAATCTCGTTGAGGGCCAGTCAAAATCGCACCGGGATCGGCGTTGATGAACAATTTCGGAACATCACACTGGACCAGCCAGTCAGCATAACTTTGTGCTATCTCAACTACATCTGCAGGTTCTCCAGAAATAGGGATCTGCCGCGGCCAGGTAAGTGTCGGTCGACGATCTTCTCCAGAATTTAGAAATGGTTTTTTGTATACTTCCATTTCCACATCGCTCAGTTCCCGAAGAATTGATCCTGGCAACACTCTTTCAACAAATACATTTTTCTCCAGAATCATTTCCTCACCTGCTGGAGAACGAAATCCCTGGAAGACTCCACGTGCTGATTCGGACCACTCCTCCCAAGTTAGAGGCCTCACAATGCTTTCCATATAGGCAATACCTTTCACAGCATCGCGATGTCGGTTGGCCCAGTCGAAGCCCAAAGCAGAACCCCAGTCATGAATTACCCACGTGACATTTGCCGCAACATTCAATGCCTCTAATGCAGCATCCAGATATTCTCGATGTTCTACAAAGGTATAGCTATCAGGTCCTACATTATCCAGCTTGTCTGAATCTCCCATACCGATGAGGTCAATGGCGATGCACCGGCCCTGGTCTTGAAGATGAGGCATGACGTTACGCCACAGATAAGACGAGGTCGGGTTGCCATGTTGGAAAATTATAGGGTCACCTTCACCCATTTCCACATAGCTCATATTTTTACCTTTGACGAATATAGTTTTCTTTGGATGCTCTGTGGCACTTATCATTGCGTTCCTCAAGTTACTGAAAGTTTAGATAGTTCATTGGACATAAAAGGTGCATTAAACATAAGTAAGGCATCGAGCATAAACTGACGATTAAGGGATTACAATTGCTTGCCCCGCTCTAGGTCAAATGACTTACCTAGACACTAGGTTTATTAATGAATATGGATCTACTTATCACTCAATTCTACATTCCCCTAACACCTTTCTTGATGTGTAATTGAACAGCGTTAACATATCGGATATTCTCCCTCTCCTTAACTCGAATATGCTTAGAACTAGGTAAAACTATGGCTGGGGAGCAATACAAATGACAATGCAAAACACACCTCTTCTGATGTCACGAATACTCGGCAGGGGTGCAATCTTAGATCCAGATGTTGAAGTTGTAACACTCCAGGCTGATGGCACACATCGGCAGACACTGAAGCAGACCTGGGATCGATCAAACCAAGTGGCTCATGCCTTAAAGACCTATGGCATTGAAGTAGGTGACCGAATTGGGAGCTTTATGTGGAATAATTATCGCCACCTTGAGCTCTATCAGGGCGTTCCTTCCATGGGGTCGGTTTTACACACACTTAATATCCGCTTATCTCCCACGGATCTCGAATACATCATCAATCATGCAAACGACCGTGTAATCTTCGCTGATGAAGATCTATTGCCATTGTTAGAACCACTTTGGGACAAGATTCCCTGTGTTGAATTACTGGTTATTAGTCGCCATGGCGAAGGTGGTGAAAGTAGCTTCAAGAACCAAATTGACTATGAAGACTTTATTAAAGACCAACCCACGGTCTACGACTGGCCAGATATTCCTGAAACATCACCTATGGGCCTGTGCTATACATCCGGGACCACT
>CAJXCW010000216.1 GCA_913051705.1 uncultured bacterium | reverse complement strand
ACCATCGAATGCATCCGGAACTCGCTGCCGATCGTCCGATGATTCGAGGGCCGTTGAACCTAACCGCTTTGCGGTAGCTTTTTCAGTATGCTCTCTGACAACCTTATAAGCTGGTCAAGCATCCTTGTGTTCTGGTTCTGGCCCATTATCAGGTAGGCTGGTATCTTCTTCCTGTTATTTCGAGTGTATTTATTTCATGCACCTCTATCGGGAAGGAGCCCTGTTATGGGTAATTTACGAGAGCAGTTGAACCAGGAGATGGCGCTTCGAGACTTCAGTATCAGGACGCGCCAAGCGTACCTTTTCTGGGTAGAAGGTCTGGTACCCTATACGGCGCGTTCACCGGATCATGCGGGCGCTGAAGAGATCCGTAGCTTTTGAGCATATGACCCCTACGAGAAGTCATGATATTAGACGATGATCTGCACGGATTCAACTGCCATATTGATCTGGTTGGCAGTGGCAGTGATGAAGACATTGAGATGTTTCTCAGGTATTATGCCGATGCTTCGCATCGACAGCAGTGGCTACAGGATTGGTCGAAGGACATGATGCCAGAGACAAAACCACTTCCGTATGATCGAGATCGACTGTTGCCGAAACCTGAATAATAACTATATTTTCAAGTATACAAATCACTTATATTAATAAGGATTGGCCGAATTTTTCCTAACCAACAGCTGGTGGATGACTTGCCTGTACGAGCATGATTTCAGGTTTTTTCTTGTTTTACATCTCATTCGGCGGTTCGAGATCTGTGCCGGTCTAATCGGCAAGCCCCTCACCCGAAGACCGTTAGAATTGAGTAAAAAATGGACATTCTGATGGCACATCGGAAGCGGAGAGTATGACTTTCGTTTAGTTCTGTCGCCTAATCAATAAGAAGTTGACCGGTTGTCGGTGTGGGGCAGAGACCTAAGGTTGAAGATGTAACTCTTCTCGGAGAACTCGGCGTAATACTTCTTCCAAAGGTTCTTTGCGCTGCTGCACATAATCACGCAATGCTTGATTAATCATCGTTTGATAATTTCCGCCCCCAGCGGCGTGAACTTGTTCCCGGAACCACGCTAGGATGTCCTCGTCTATCCGAATAGTAATACGAGTTTTACCCGAGGGCATGGGGTCAATCGCACCTCGTTGGCGAAGTCTCAGATTCAACGCGGCGAACAAGATGGTCTAAGCGTAGGCAGAGTATCCTGTATGCCGCAGGGGCGGTCGTGTGCCCTGAAGTGCTGGTACAGCTTCGAAATTGCTCAATACGGATTCTTTTGTGGAGTGCGTTGATCGACTGAAGCGGTATTTCACATAGCCACAAACTGCAGCCATGTGGTGCATGTCACTGTTTGGAGATCCACCGATATAGTGGGAAACAACAGGACGTTCAAGGATAGCTTTGTCACTTACGAGGCTTTCGGCGCGATTGGCGACGGTGTGACCGATGACCTGCCGGCCATCTGCGCGGCGCATGAGTATGCCAACATGCACGGGTTGCTCATCAGTACTAAGCCTGATGCGACCTACCATCTCGGTAGTCGATCGCTTACTGCCATCATCGCCACCGACACCGACTGGAACACATCGCGCTTTACCATTGACGACACGCAAGTTGAGGACCACAAAACGCCGCTATTCAAAGTGCGCTCGTTGCTGCCCCCTGAGAAATTGCAGATCGACCGGCTTATACGGGACCAGGAACAGCTGGCTGTGCGACCCGAACAGGACTGTCACGTCCTGGTGGAAGATGACAACAAAAGGCGCTACATCCGGCGGGGCCTCAACCAGAACCAGGGCGTGCCTCAGCACGACTGCTTCATCCTCCACCGGGATGGAGCGGTGGAGGGGGCCATCGACTGGAACTACGACCGCATCACCCACATCGAAGTCCGTCCGATTGACGAAAAGCTGCTCGCCTTACGTGGTGGTGTCTTTACCACCTTTGCCAATCAGATGAAGCAAGAGGTCGGCTACAACTACTGGTCCAGGAACATTGAGATTACCCGTTCCAACACGGAGGTTGATGGCCTGACCCATTACGTAGTCGGGGAGACCGACGTAGGACACCCTTACACCGGTTTCATCAGCGTTCACCAATGTGCTGACATTACATTGCGCAATTGCTTTGCCACCGGGCACAAAATCTATTCGACCATCGGATCAGCGGGGCAGCCGGTCAGCATGGGCTCGTACGACTATAACGCAAACAATGTGGTGAATTTTCGTATGATCAACTGCCGGATGAACCACATCTGCGACCGCACGCGCTGGGGTGTGATCGGCTCGAACTTCTGCAAGAACATCCTGCTCGAGGACTGCACTCTCTCCAGGATGGATACACATATGGGGGTTAATGGCACCTATACAATCCGCCGTTGTAATCTGGGCTATATGGGACTCAACGCCATCGGTCGAGGTTTGCTTACAGTCGAGGATTCCACCTTGTACGGCAACACCCTGGTCAATTTCCGCAGCGACTATGGCAGCACCTGGGAGGGCGACCTCGTTATCCGCAACTGTCACTGGGTTCCGGCCTGCGGGGACACGACCTGGCCGCATATGATCGGCATGCAGAACGACGGCAGGCACGATTTCGGCTACCCCTGCTTTATGCCACAGGAGATACACATCGACGGTTTGTTTGTCGATGACAAGAATCATCCCGAAGATTACCAGGGCATGTACTTCTTCACCGACCCGGACAACACCCAGGCTAACGGGGTAGCCATCATACCAGCAGTAGAACGGCCTTTTCCGTATGCGAGATGCCAGAAGATACGGGTTCGTGGGCTGTCAACAGCCAGTGGGAAGAAAGCGCAGGTCTCACCGAATTCAGAGATTCAGCAAAGTACAATTGTGGATGAGGAAGCGTGATCTTTGTGCGCGCAGCGACAATATCTCAACCACATTTACATTTTCAAGTGAGTCGGACGACGGGTGTTGATTCTTCGGCTTCTCGGATAGGGGTATCGGTTTGGTTTCTGGGCCGATTCCTCGTTCGCAATATTTTATATGCCAACTAAGGCTCGTCGTTACCATGGATATTCTTCTGCCCGTACATTATTTCTGGAACCGGAATTTCAACGAGGATGTGATATGAACACAGGTAGTCTGGACACAAAAGTCGTCATTGTTACAGGTGGGGCCATGGGCATCGGTGGGTCCACAGCCCGCCGGCTGGCCGGTGAGGGGGCAAGGGTATTGATTGCCGACTATATAGAGGATGCGGCACAGGCCAACGCAGAACGGATTCGAACGGCAGGCGGTGAGGCTGAGGCGCTTTTGATAGACGTGTCAAAGGCCGAAGATATCGAAAGGATGGTGGGACACGCCCTCGATCGATTCGGCGCCCTGCATATACTTGTAAACAATGTCTGGGGTTCGAAAGAACCCGATGGAAGCGCCGAAGATCTGACAGAGAGTGGGTGGGACTACGCGATGGAGGTCGGGCTGAAATCGATTTTTCGTGCCGCAAAGCACGCCGTGCCTCATATTCGTGCGTCCGGCGGGGGCAGTATCGTTAATATCGCGTCTGTCCACGGCCTGCTGATGGCACCTGGAAAACTTGCTTATGAAACTGTCAAATCTGCTGTGATCGGGATGACAAAACAGATGGCGTGCGATTTCGGACCAGACGGCATCCGGGTAAATGCCATCTGCCCGGGGCATATCGTAACCGAGCGCGGACAGGCTCATAGGGAAAAAAATCCGGGGCTGCATGACCTGTTTGTCGCTCAGTATCCGGTACGGCGTACGGGGGTACCGGACGATATCGCCAACGCGATCCGGTTTCTGGTATCGGAGGAAGCCTCGTTTATCACAGGGCATACGCTGGTTGTGGACGGCGGACTGACCATTCAACTTCAGGAAAACCTCGGTGTGGCGCAGGCAAAGTATTTAAGAGATCATCCGGACATAGATTTACCCTGAGTAATGACGTGATCAGGCACTTTAATGAGAATAATAACTGATGAAGGCATATCCCAAATATTTCACAGGACGGCACTCTGGTATTTCGTTCTAAGCGTGGGAAAGTGGATATTCTTTTTACCAGAGATTCGGAGATGTTTCCGAATACCAGGATGGAAACTAGATCCCCTCATTACGACGTAACCCCAGATGGTAAAAGGTTCGTGATGATTCAGTTCATGGGCGAGGGGTCAAGCACTATGACTGTAGTCCAAAACTGGTACAAAGAATTCGAGGACCAGACCCCATGACTCCCGTCCATATATCATCTGCAATGTAATTCTGAGGATTCTGGGGATATTGATCCGCACTCATACAGACAGAAACAACTGACTTCCCATCCGTAATACGCACCTCAATATCCTCAAAACTTAATTTCGAACAGCTATCTGATTGGTGCGAATGTCCAGCAGAGACCAAGCGGACCTCTCTGTTTCTATCGACCTATCGAAATCCACGGCATCAATGTCAGTCCTGGAGAGTTTTCATTCAACAATAGTTTTGATACAGCCCTCTGTTGATACGGTACAAAGCCCTTGCCGACAGTTAAATCATTTTGTACAATAGAAATAGGGCAGTCACCGGAACATTACTCACCGCCAGCATATTTATTGGTATGTATTTCTACCAAATGGGAACCCGTGATTATTCCGCATGATGCGGTCATAGCAGAATCCAAGCTGACCGATTATCTTCTCGACCCTCGTCTGTAAGATGATAAGTCGAAATATCTGTTGCAGGGCGGATTCACAAAAGAGAATCTGTAGCGTCTCAATGCAGCCATCCGTGATCAGGTTGTCAAAACAGAAGCGATTTTCGATGGCACGAATGAGCATGGAATATTCTATCGAGTGGAGGGAGATTTAACAGGTGTAAATGGTCGAATATTGCCCGTGGCCACTATCTGGTTACAATGGCACAAAGACAGCAGCATGCATTTTGTGACATTAATGCCGTTGAAGGGTAGGTAATCATATGTTGGAACTATATCAACGTGTCGCGTTACGCGAAGATCTTCCAGATGGTAAATTGCAACAAGGAGATGTAGCGACCTTGATCGACTTTGTACCTCATCCCCATAATGGGGAGCTTGGATGCGTTGTGGAAGTATTTAATGCGGTTGGGGAATCATTGAATGTGGTTGTTGTGCAAGCGTCCCAAATTGAACCACTGACATCTAATGAACTGTTAACGGTACGGCGTATAAAAGAAACAAGCCTGTAAATGAACCCATGGATTCGTCCATGCTGATGACGTCCAGTGGTTTGTACTCTTGCAGGACTCAGACGAAGGCAAACATCCACCGTCACTGTGGTCCAGAACTCGTACAACGAATTCGAAAAGGACCTCCCCGCGTTCATATATCCTGGACATCTGCCCTGGTAAAAGATGCACGGTGACCATGCTTTCCTCATAGATTTCTACCCCGAGTGCAACCCCCGGACAAAATTCATCTTTCATGTTCGTATGAATAATCAAGCACAACCCCTGCATTGCCGATCCTGGATCTGGCTGGTCTATCTGATCCTGTTCGCTTTATCCGTGCCCTGGTATATACCGGAGATCGACCCTATACCTGTCTGGTTCGGCCTGCCTTACTGGGTGGTGATCTCCATCAGTGCCTGTATCGGTATCGCGTGCTTTACGTCGTTTGTGATTTATCGGTATTGGCCGGATGATGAGGATTGATGTGCCACCGCTTTAAAATCCGTAATCCGCAATCTGAAATCCGCCATTGGTATCCTCTATGACAAATATGCCCTACGGCACCGACGCCCTTATATTTTTAGCATTCTATCTGATCGTGATGATCAGCATCGGCTATGTGGCTAAGCAAAGACGACGCGGTCATTCGATGGCTGAATTTTATCTGGCGGGGAAAAACCTGGGCGCTCCGGTGCTTTTTCTTACCTTATATGCCACCCAATACAGTGGCAATACCCTGCTGGGATATCCCGGTGAAGCCTATCGTCTCGGTTATGCGTGGATCATGAGTATCGGATTCATGATGGGTATCGTAGCCGTCTATCTTCTTTTTGCTCCGGATCTTTATCGTACATCGCGGCGTCATGGTTTTGTCACCCCTGGAGATTGGATCAGCCACCGGTTCGGCTCACCTGCTTTAACCCTCTTATCCGGCGTTTTATTTGTCGTGGCCATCGCCAATTACCTGCTGGCCCAACTCATGGCCATGGGGCATATCGTCTCGGGGCTGTCCGGTGCTTTAATACCATTCTGGGCAGGTGTGATTGTGCTGGGCGGGATCATCATTTTCTATGAAACCCTGGGCGGGATGCAGGCCGTGGCCTGGACGGATTGTATTCAAGGGCTGTTGCTGTTCATCGGGCTGATCGGTATGCTGATCGCCGTCGTGCCCGATACCGGGCGCGTCCAGGCGGCATCGGCCTGGCTCCTTGCCAACCAACCAGATAAAATTAGTCTTCCTTCGGGAAATATTATCCGGACATGGATCAGCACCCTCATCCTGGTGGGTTTCGCGGCTGCCGTTTATCCGCAGGCGATACAACGGATCTTTGCGGCGAAGAGCACAACCTCACTCAAATACTCCTTTTCCCTCATGGCGTTCATGCCTCTGATCACCATATCTGCTGTGGTGCTGATAGGCATTCTGGCGATTCCCGAGTTGTCCGGTCTGGAAGGGATTGCGGCAGATCAGGTGATGCCTTTGCTGTTACGCGCCTGGGCGGAAGAATCCACCTGGTTGTACGTGATGACCCTTTTTGTTCTTACAGGGATCATTGCCGCGATTATGTCCACGGCAGACTCGGTCCTGCTCAGCCTGTCCTCAATCCTGACCAAAGATATCCTTGGCCGTTTCTGGCTGAAAGACACCCCGGAAGGACGTATGACCACGGTCGGGAAACGATTGTCATGGGGCATTATGATCCTGCTGATGTTGATCGCCTTAACCCCAAAGCTGACCTTGTGGGGACTGATTGAATTAAAAATGGAAATCCTGATTCAAATATCGCCTCTGTTTGTTCTGGGAACCATCTGGCCGCGATATTCATCACGGGGCGCTATGGCGGGGATCATTACCGGTACCTTACTGGCGGCCGGATTAACGCTTGCAGGTTTCGGCAAGGTATGGGGATGGCATGCGGGGGTGGTCGGGTTAGCTGCTAATGTGGCGGTTGGGATGGCGGTATCTTGGAGACGCGTGGCGGACGTTGAAAGGGATTGAGCCTAGCGCTTCACCGTTTCAACGGCCGCTTTAATCCTTTCGAGCGCCTCTACAAGTATCGACCGGGGACAGGCGATATTGATGCGTTCGAAGCCTTCGCCCTCCGGACCAAAGATATAACCTTCATCAAAATAAATACGGGCTTCATTCATCATCAGGTCTTCCAGCGCATCCTTATCCAATCCGAGAGGCCTGAAATCGATCCACACCAGGTAGGTCCCCTCCGTTTTTATGACAGGAAACTCAGGTAGGTGGGCCTTGAAAAATGATTCCAGACAACGGAAGTTGTCAGCAATATAAACCATAAGTTGATCGAGCCACTCTTCCCCGTGATTATAGGCCGCTTCCAAAGACAGGATGCCGAACATATTCAAGGTGAATACCCCGGAACGATCGCACATCGCCTGGAAAGTTTCACGGAGATCATCATTTGGGATCACCATGTTGGATGTTTGCAGGCCGGCCAGATTAAACGTTTTACTGGCAGCGGTACAGGTGATGGAGCGGTCTGAGAATTCAGGCCCAAGAGTGGCAAACGGGGTAAAGTTATGTCCTTTAAAGATCAGATCTCCATGTATTTCATCGGAGATGACCAGCACATCGTGTTTTAAACAGATGTCGCCGAATCGTTGCAGTTCTTCCCGCGACCAGACCCGTCCTACCGGATTATGCGGATTGCAAAGGATTGCCGCCTTCAGGTCAGGATTTGCACATTTCTTTTCCAGATCCTCGAAATCCATGCTATATCGTCCGTTCTCATAGATAAGTGGATTCGTCACCGTGATGGTATCCGTACTATCCATGATAATGTAAAAAGGATAATATACAGGGGGTTGGATGAGGACTTTTTCGCCCGGTTTTACATAGGCCGCTATCAGAAGGTGCAAGCCGGGTACCACGCCGGGCGTAAAACAGATCCAATCATTCCGGATAGTCCATCCATGACGCCGCTGCATCCAGTTAACGACCGATTCGTAATACGCGGGCGAAGGGTAGGCATAGCCATAAATGCCCATCTGAGCTTGCGACGCGATGGCATCTACAACCGGTTGGGGGCTCGGGAAATCCATATCCGCCACCCACATCGGCAATACCGGCTTATCATGCCGGGTCGGGTCGGTCTCATCCCAATACACTTTGTCGCCGCCCCGCTTGACAAAATCCCACTTGTAGGAGTTCGTTTGATTTCGATTGATGGGTTGATCGAAGTTGTAATTCATCCATTAATCCTTTGGACACATATATTTTGTTTTACCACAGCGGGCACAGAGCCGGCACGCGGGGGGACACGGTGTTTATTTCAATGATGGTTTTAAGTGTTTTTTCTTATTTATACCAGTGTGGTATATTATGGTCCTGGTGTTGATTATGTCAATCAACATTAATCAATATAGAGATATTTATTGCCAATCTCCGGACCACCATATAACATCTCTGATATCACTCAAATCAGCAATCCGCAACCACGCAGTGCTCGATGCGTACCCGTAGGGACCATCCATCAGCAATCCGTATTTCTTATAGGTGAATCATGACTAAAGAGGACCGCAGCGTTACCTTGCGTTTTCTTGCGGAACCGACCTCGGTGAATTTCGACGGCAAAGTGCATGGTGGTTCCGTGATGAAATGGATCGATGAGGCCGGCTATGCATGTGCGACCGGATGGTCAGGCGCATATTGTGTTACCGTGTATGTCGGGGGCATCCGGTTCTATCGCCCTATTCTTGTCGGCCATCTGGTCGAAGTTACCGCTAAAATTATCTATACCGGTACATCCAGCATCCATATCGCTGTCGATGTGCATGCCGGCGATCCAAAAGAACGCATCCTCACGAAAACCACACACTGTATCATTGTTTTCGTAGCCCTTGATGAGCATGGAAAACCAGGGCATGTGAAGACCTGGACGCCCACCTCTGAGGAAGATAGAGCACTGGAACAGTATGCAAAGCGACTCAGAGAATTGCGTCGAGATATTGAAGATGAGATGAAACCGTATATTGAATAATGGAGAGATTTCGTGGTCTACACTTGGTGCTTCGTTTTAAAACCAAATACAAAGTACGTATGGAGCATTGTGATCGAATTGAATGAATCGATTCGTTCAGCTGGCCTTGGGGCGATAGAAGGGTAGAAGCATAGTAACTTATGGACTTGACTGAATCCTTTAAAACGCTATCTGACAAAGCGATCTTCACAATAGCTGGTGTGGGCCAACGTGACGGTATACCCGCTAAGGAGGCGGATGCAGGCTGGCCTTTGGGTGTAGTACGTCGGCCTGATGGAGATTTGATTGTCGTCGATTACCAATGGCATCGGATATGGCGGATTGACAAGGATGGCATTCTCCACGCCTTTGCCGGAGATGGCATTGCAGGGCGATCCGGCGATGACGGTCCGGCCATCGAAGCCCGATTCTGCAACCCGCATGATCTTTTCCAGGACCGGCATGGCCATCTCTATCTCTCCGACCTCGGTAACAATACCATCCGGCGTATCGATTATGAAACCGGGGTTATTACCCTCGTGGCCGGAACCGGACAGGTAGGTCGCGGCGGTGACGGCGGCCTGGCGATCGAGGCGGAGATGGATTGTAGCT
>CAJXCW010000215.1 GCA_913051705.1 uncultured bacterium | reverse complement strand
GTTTCTCGGTGTAAATCACCTCGTTGACCGGCTTCGGCATCCTGATGCCCGGATCATCATGGCCCATCTGAACGGCGCAGGATTCCGGGGTATCGAGGCGATTGTTGATGTGCCGAATGTGGTCATCGATACATCGGGGGGCGATCCGGAATCCGGTATGGTGGAAGCGGCCGTTGCCCGGTTAGGTCCGGATCGAGTTGTTTACGGGTCGGATGCACCCATCAGGCATTTCGGGGTGTCGATAAATAAGGTGATAGGCGCGGAGATCCCTGTAGAGGTAAAGCGGGCGATTTTGTGGGATAATGCGGCGGGGCTTTTGAAGATGGATACAAGATGATCGACATAAACGTGTGGACCGGCTATTGGAATACGCTGATTGTCAAGGGCGACGTAGAAACCGTACGCCGTACGGTACAGGCGTATGGCGTTGCGCAGATTTTCATGGCGCCGCTGGATGCCGCCTGGTGTCCTGATCCGCATCTGTATAATGAGGTGGTATATAAGGCTTCAGATCGGTATGACGACATTTTCCCCGTGCCGATTATCGATCCAACGTTACCGACCTGGCAGAAAGAACTGAACCGGGCTGCGGCGTGTACCGGAGTCCGGTTGATCAAGCTGCTGCCCGGATACGGCGGATACGACCTGTCGAAAACGGACGATTTTTTTACCTCTGTTTGTGAGGCAAAGCTCGGGGTGATGATTCAAGTGCGTATCGACGATCCGCGCCATCAGCATCCGCTGGCCCAGGCGCCCGATGTGCCGGCGTCTTCTATTGCCGCTGTCGCCGAACGGCATCCGGATGTGACGATGATAATAGGCGGAGCAAGTACATCAACGATACACGCCTTGAAGGAACAGTTGATCACCTTACCCAATCTCCACGCCGACACCTCCCAGTTAGACGGGCTGGATGCCATCAAAATACTTGTTGAGGACAGCCTCCTGCCAAAGCTGATTTACGGCTCCCACGCACCACTATTCATGCCGGCCCCCTCCATCGCCCGCATTCTCAATGACCTGGATGATGAAAGCGCGATGAAGATAATGAGGGGAAATGGGGAGAGAATTTTGAATTATGATTTTTGAATTATGATTGAAATAATGCAGTCATAAGATGTCGCTTGTATAATTCATAAATCATAATTTAAAATTCATAATGGCCTTATCCCGCCACCAATTCTCCTGCCACCCGGGCCACCAGCGATTGTGCCAGCACCACGGGGCGACCGCAACGATGGGCGAATTTTGTTCGATAGGTCTCGTCGTGGCCCATACAATCAAGAACAATGATTTCCAGTGATGGGTCGGCCATCAGGTCTGCTGCAGTTTCGATTTCATGATGCAGATGGGGGGCTGCCCAGGTGACGCGAGGCTGAAAACCGTCTTCCCGCCATTTCCTTTCGGCGGCGTCCACCTGACCTTTGATCGGTGTGACCACGCCGATGACCATTGTCTTGCATATAGCTTTTACGACTGCCGGCAGAATCTGTCCCGGCAACAGGACCGGCGCTGTGCATGCAATATCGGGAAATCCGCCGGCGCACATCACAACGACCAGACTTGCCCCTGCCTCCGCTAATCGTTGCGCCTGTTTTTCGACCAGGGGAGCTAATACGGACAGATCGATTTCAACCGGTCGCCCGTTGGCCAGGCGAACCAGCAGAGGATAATCGCCCTCAGTCCCGGTATAGGCATCAATCTGGGCGTCCGACAGGTTGTCCAGCGCGCCGGCGACCCGGATCTCGGCATTCGGAGCATAGGGCTGAAAAGCTTCGATATAATCGGGTCGCGGGGATTGTCCGATCGAGATCAGGCATAGTATGGGAGGCATCTGTGATTCCGCTCTACGCCGGTTTCAGCCAGCGGCCATGGCCTGGTTGCCCGACAATCTGGCCGTCATCATAGATGGTCTCACCACGCACCATCGTACGCATGACTTTACCGTGCATGGGCATACCGTGGACGAAGCGCATCACTTCGCGGGCTTTGGTAAAACAGGCATGCCGGTCGAATGTCCAGCGGGCGTCCATATCGACGAACGTGAGATCGGCATCATGGCCGATGGCGATCTCGCCCTTACCCGGTAGATTAAAAATCTCTGCCGTACGAACCACCATCAGACGGACCAGATCGGGCAAAGTCAACTGGTTTCTATTCACGGCCGTAAGCATCATCGGCACGATGGATTCCAAACCAGGCAATCCAGGGGGGATGGCAAAAATGTCCTCCCCCTCTTTCTCTTCCGGTAAAAACGGGGAATGATCACTGCCCATCAGGTCCAGCGTGCCGTCGAACAGATAGGGCCAGAGCCCTTCTACTTCCTCTTTGGGCCTCAGGGCCGGATTGCATTTGGCGAAACCGCGATGCACGGCCAGCACCTCATCGGTCATAAAGAGATATTGCGGACACGTTTCCGCCGTGACATCCACGCCGCGGGCTTTGGCTTCTTTGACAATTTGCGCCGCCCGGGGGCTGGAGAGATGGACCACCTCAACCGGTCCGCCCGCTTCTTCGGCCAGACTCAGCATAATCGCGACCGAAGTATCTTCCACGATCGATGGACGGCTTTCCGCATGCGCCAGACCGTCATTACGGCCGGCATCGGACAAGCGCTTGATCATCGTTTCGATCATGGGATAATTCTCACAGTGAAAACAATGCCGCAAACCGGTTTTGGCCGTCTCTGCCATGACATCTCTCAACAGCGTATAGTCCAGGCACCACAAACCGAAGAATTCCCCTTCCCGATGGAGCGGCGCCGGGGTAAGAAAGGTCTTGAACGCCACAACGCCGGCCTCAGCAATTTCGGCGATCTTATCGATATTTTCATGACCGGCAGCGCCGTATAAGGCAAAATCAATCAGTGTCTCTGCCTCGATGGCTTCACCGCGGCGTTTAACCCCTTCGGCCGTATTGGCCGGTGTTTGGGAGATAGGCATCTCAATGAGCGTCGTGATCCCGCCTGCCGCTGCCGCGCTCGTGCCGGTAACCGGATCTTCCCGTTCAACATTCCCCGGAGAGCGCAGGTGGACATGGCTGTCGATCAAACCGGGCAGAACATGTAACCCTTTTGCAGAGATATGACGTGTACTGTCCGGATGCGCATCCGGCGCCAATATACCTGCAATACGCCCGTCCCGTACCACAAGCGTACCGGGAAAAATACCATTTGACGTGACAATCTGACCGTCTGTAATGACCAGATCAAGTGAAGTGTTCATACGATCTCCTAACTGATAATAATGTACTTTGTACTTTGTATTTCGTGCTTTGTTTCATTCTGATTGGATTCCCGGGTCTGGATCATTACGTCCCAGGAGAAGAAAATGTTTGAACTACCATTTCGCCTTGATACTCGTCAAAATACCTGGTCTGATCGGTGAACCTGTTGTGACTGTACTCGGCTATGACTTTCCGCCAGAATGCCTGGGCAGGGGTGTTGTCAACCATCTGGCGTATTTCCCAGTTGCCTGGGTATAAGTTAAACACGGCATGTGCCACTGCTATGAAAGGGGATCCGACATGCAACAATTACACTGAAAAGAGGGCTTGCAAGGCGTTCAATACTTGCTGCTGCACATCTTCATCCACGCGACCGATACGTTTTACCAGTCGAATTTTATCGACTGTACGGATCTGATCCAGTACAATCTGACCTTCTTTATTCTGAAATCGGCACGCCACACGGGTAGGATAAGCACGTCCCCTGGTCGTCATCGGAGCGATGATAACAGTGCGGATGTTATGATTGATTTCATCCGGTGAGATTATGAGGGCCGGTCGTGTTTTTTGAATCTCGGATCCCACCGCAGGATCAAGATTGACGAGATAGACATCAAATCGATTGACGACCATTGCCATTCATCCTGATCCCATGCATCCTGGCCGGTATGATCCTGATCTAATAAAAGATCATCTTCCAGGCCGGCCATATTACGAAACGCCTCATCCCAATGGGCTCTTGGATGTTCCGAAGAGCGAATCGTAATCACCTTATCTTCCACGGCCAGATCAACCTCACCCGAAATACCGGTTTGTTCGAGCACGGTTTTAGGAATCCGAATTCCCCGTGAGTTGCCTATCCGAATGATCCTCGTTTTTATAATGATCCCTTTTCCTTGATGATTGGTGTACCTATCAATGTAATTACATGTCGATTTGGGATCAAATGAAATAATGGCCATGCCGCCTTTCCCAAGTTGAAGCAGGATCTTGTTGGCGAGTATAGTCACATGCTCTTTGTCCTCGAATGGCCTCACCCAGTTCTGCACCACCGTGATCGTCGGCGTCTCGTCCGCATCCACCGCCGTCACAGGTCGTCCATGGTATAAACTCAGTGTGTAATCTTCTTGTCGGAAATCTTAATCGGGGATACTGAGACGAAATAATTATAGAATACAGGTGATAAATCAAGAAGGAATTCGCCGACACCGCGCATGCTCGTCGTAGCGCCTGGGAGCGTGCCGGGGCACGAGCCATCCACTCAGCCAGGCCAGGTCATTACAGGTTAATGGTTGTTCAATTATAATTCATAAATTCATAAATCATAATTTATAATTCATATCTCACCACCCATGTATCCGATGCCCCTGACCGGGGAACCAGATCATATCGACCGTATAGTTGAGAACCATACCTGTGGCGAAACCGACCAGCATACCCAGAAAGAACGGTTGCGTTTGCTTGTACATACTGATGCCGCCCACGCGTAGCACGATGGCCTTAATCATCCAGACCAGAAAAATCGTGAAGAAGGCCCCATCGATTGCCACGCCACGGGCGATTGTAAAACCAACCGGATGGATCGGCCAACCGGGGAACCAGTATCTCAGCGAGATCAGGATCGACATGACGACCCCGCCGAGGCCGAACCAGACCGCTTCCAGTGTAGATAGATACTTCGGGTTATTGATCCATATTTTTATATTTTCGAAAAAAGCAATGTTGCCGGTCGTAAAAGCGAATTGGCCAAAATGATAAGCGCCAACCGTAGCATAGCCCGTATAAATCGTATACACGGCTCCGACCACAAGAGCCAGCGCGAATGAGAGACAGATGATGCCGAACATCTTCCGTTTATCCGTCCACACCTGATCTCCAATTTTAGTAATATGTGATACAGTAACCATGGTGAAGGTCTTCCAGTTTCGGGCAAAGGTATTGGTCAGGCCAAAAGTCGTCAGGGAAGAAGGACTGATTCGGGAAGAACCGATTGCTCTGACGAGAAACTCATGAGAATTGAGCGGCAGGTCCAGAGCCACCAGCCCAGTTTCCGCGACGATGCGGGCAACGCCGATATAAAAAATAAACAACAGCATCAAAAATAGAATCAGGATGCCCGCATCCATTCCGGCCGCGTACAGCCAGCAAGCCATGTAGGTCACGCCAAACACCACACCAAACACAGCCGCGCGATAGGAAAAGAACTCGTTGGAATCATCCACTTCCGTTGATCCCAATATGGCTTTACGCCAGACATCCCGTAAATGGCCCCGGGCCATCCATACACTCCAGAATACGAAAATAATCAACCCGCCTATTTCCTGGGAGGTCACGGCTGCGACCGGCGAGGCGCCTGTTTCTACCAGACCGATGGCGTTCATACCCCCCGTTTCCAGAATGGCCAGCAGATGAAACAGCCAGATACTGAACAGAATATCGACCGGTGAAAAAAAGGCAAAGCACAGTATATACAGGTTGATTTTGATATTAATCGTCGGAAAATAGTAACCGATCGTCAGTAGGGTGTTATTGGGCGGACCAACAGGGATGATACCCACCGGGGTGAAATAATTGATGGCGTTCCAGCCGATGATGCACACCGGAATACCAAATCCGACCCAGAATAACCGGCTCTGCATGAAGGGGGGAAGAAAAGAACGGCCCGTCGGCTGTTCGACAATCTGGAGAATGACCTGCGACAAAGGAAAAGCCAGCTTTTCGTGTACAATCCACTGCCTGCGAAGGATGACCATGATGCAGGAGCCGACAAAAAACAGGACCATAAAAAAAGAGCCCCACCAGAACAGGGGTGTGAACCAGGTACGCCATGGGATGGAAGCCCGCCACGGTAGGCCTTCATAGAACCATTGCATCTGATGTTTCGAATTATCAGCGACCAGCCAGGAGGGAAGATACTGGAAGAACACCTCCGCCCATTGATTCTCCGGCGAAGCAAAATAATAGGGCGTGGAGATCACGGCGATAAAATAGCCCATGAGTCCGGCGGACGGAACGGTGGACGCGATCATCGCAATGGAGATGATCACGATCAATTCCGATGCCGTCAGCACCGCAACCGGTGAAACACGCCTGAGACAACCGTTAACGACAATGACAATAAAAAGGAAAGGGATCATCACCCCGACGGATAGATGCTCAAAATCCATCGCGGATGACTTGAGTATCCAGATGTTGTAGGGAATCCAGACACTGATGAATACAGCCAGCAACAGGCCGATCAGGATTGACCGGAGCGTAACGCGCTGTGTCCGGATCTTATTTCGTTCTCCAGAAGATGGACCGTCAAGGTTACTGTGGGACATGATATGCAGGTATTTCACCCCGGGCTATTTTCCCTACCGTCTCTACCAGCAAGGCATGCTCCGAGACAAGCACACGGCCAGCCAGCGACGCTGCGGTGTCGTCCGGTTTGACCGACACCGTTCGTTGGGCCAGTACCATGCCCTTGTCATACTCTGCCTCCACACGATGTATGGTCACACCGGTGGCAGATTCTCCCGCGGCCAGTACGGCTTCGTGCACGCGCAGCCCGTACATGCCCTGACCACCGTGTCTGGGTAAAAGAGAAGGATGAATATTAATCATCCTTCCACGATAGGCAATGAGGGTTTTCGGTCCGATTTTCTTCAGATAACCGGTGAGAACAACCAGATCCACCTCATGCTGCTCAAGCGTCTGTAAGATCGTCGTATCCAGATGAGCCGGATCAGGATGTATTTTACTGTTGATATGATAGCCGGCTATGCCGGCAGCCTTTGCTCGCTTCAAGGCACCGGATAATCGATTGTTACTGATGACCACAACAGGCTGCGCATGAATCCGCCCTTCACGGCACGCATCGATAACTGCCTGCATATTGGTCCCACGATGAGAGGCGAAAAAGGATAGACGGAGCATGGGGAATTGGAGAGTTGGTGATTTGATTCGTAGATTCGGTTTTTTGGTGGTTTGCCTTTCACTTCACTACAGCACCAAATCACCAAATCACCACTTTAAAGGTTCAAGATCATTACCCAGGAAGGAGACGGTCCAACATTGTAGGTCGCCAACGGAGATAGCCGCCCATTGTTCTGATCTATCCGATAGGCGGCAAGTTGACCGTTAGCCTGTCCGGCAGCGAACAGAAAGCGGCCTTCCGGATCAAGGTTGAACGCGCGCGGCGTGCCGGCGGCGGTGACCTGACCAATGGCGCTCAGCAGACCGGTATCCTGGTTAATCTCAAAACAGGCGATACTGTCATGCCCACGATTGCTGGCATACAGAAACCGGCCTGAAGGATGTATATGGATCTGGGCGCAGGTATTTTCTTCGGTATATCCATCGGGCAATGTGGAAACCGTCTGAAAAGCTTCCAGCGTTCCTTGATCCGGATCGAGGTGATAGGCCGTGACGCTGCAACCCTGCTCATTGTCCGCATAGACATAGTCTTTATCGGGGTGATGACAGTAGTGTCTCGGTCCCGCACCATGCGGTTGGGGGACTGTAGGCGGATCGTTCGGTGTCAGGCGACCGGTGTTTTCGTCAAAGAGATACTGGTAAATTGTATTCGACTCGGCGACGTGGGGCAGGAAGGCAAACCGGTTTGATGGATCGGTCTGGATAAAGTGGGCGCACTTGGCGGTATCGTGGCGGTCCACCGGCAGGACCTGGACGAGGCCGTCTTCATCGATGGCATGAACGCCCACCACGCCCTTGCCATAAGACGCAGACAGCAGGAAACGACCTGTTTTATCCGTTTCCATATAGGTCGTATCCCAGTCCAGAGGCGTCGTGCCCAAGAAGGTGATCTTGCCGGTGTTTTGATCCAATCGGTACGATTGTACTTCCGGACCGCCGCGCAGGCCGGCGTAGAAGTACTGTTGCTCAGGATCTACCGCCAGCGGCATCACGCCTTTACCTGCAGGTACATCTTCCTGAAATGTTAAGGCGCCGGTATCCCCATCCATGGTATAGATGGCAATTTTTTCTTCACCGGTGATAGATAAATACATGTAGTAGGGCATGAACAATCCTTTCAAGAGTTATACCATTATAGCCCATACGTAGCGGTTCCGGAGAGGTAATGTGTAAATCATGAGCCGGTACGTCAAGTCTCATTAATTGTGTTTGCCAGGCATAAAGAACGAAAGGCCGATTGCAGCGACCGCTAACACGGTCAAAAGGCGGAAGGCGGTTTGCATATCGAATAGATCGGCGACATATCCAGTCATGGCCGGGGTCACGGAAGCGAGCATACTCGCAACACCGAAGACCATACCCACGCTCAGACCGACGTTGGCGCCATCTGCGATTTCACTGCCCATGGCGAGTGCGACGGGAAACGTGGCGGTCGCAGAAGCCCCGACAAGGGCGATAAAAAGGATGGCAGGAAGATCCCAGCCGCTGGTGAGAAGCAGTAAAGAGACAGCGGCCAGGAGTGAGCTGATCGCAAACAGATACCGGCCACCCAGGCGATCATATATATACCCACCGACCGGCTGTGCGAGAAATCCGACAAAAAGCATGAATGCGGTGATGAAACCGGCCTGACTGAGACTCGATCCCTGCTCCATCAGGAAGGTCGGTAAAAAAACAAGAAACCCTTCATAAAACATCAGGATCAAGCCGAAATTGATCGCCAGGAGAATCAATTTTCGGGGAATCTTAAGTCGCGGCTTTTCTTCCTGATGGCCCAAGTGGATGGGCAGGGCAACACCTAAAAAAATAACCATCACCACGCCGGGAATCGCCATCAAAAACAACGCTTCCTGCCAGGTAAAGGCCACAATCAGGGAGGTCACGATAATGGGGGCGGAGAAATTGCCGATAGAACCGCCTATGCCGTGAATCCCCATGGCTCGTCCTTTTGATGTGGAGAAAGCACGCGTGATGAAGTTCGTTGATTGGGCATGAAACGTCGATTTTCCCAGACCGAAAATGAAAAATGCGGCGACGAGCATGATATAAGAGGTTGCGAATCCGGCCGCTACAAGTCCCAGACTGAAGGCGAGAAAACCACACAGGATGACGGCCTTCCGTCTTCCGCTCCGATCTGCTGCATATCCGACAACAGGTTGTAACAGCCCTGAAAAGAGGGAGGTCGCGATTGCGAGAATACCAGCCTGGAAAAAATTCAGATGGAAGGTTGCGATGAGCGTAGGGAGCAGAAACGGCAGGGTCACGTTGTAGAAATCGTTAATCAAATGGCCGGTCGTTAAGACGCCCAGGAGTTTTTGAGGGGAGGTTGTTGTTTTTAAGGCTAAAGTCGACATGTAGTTAATGTGAGCTTATATCATATTGCATAGTACACGACAAAAGTTAAAAAATATAATACACGACAAAAGTTAAAAAATATAATACACGACAAAAGTTAAAAAATATAGTACACGACAAAAGTTAAAAAATATAGTACACGACAAAAGTTAAAAAATTGTCATTCCCACTTAGAGCCTGCGGGAATGACGGCCTATCAGATTTCTGTCGTGTCCTATGGCTACGGTCTTTGAATACGTACATCCAGCACGGCCGCCTGTCCGGCGGCAACAGCATCCAGGCCACGATTAAGCGCTTCAGGCAGGGCCCTCGGATCATCGACCTGT
>CAJXCW010000214.1 GCA_913051705.1 uncultured bacterium | reverse complement strand
ATTCCCGAGGTAATACCAGTTTGGGAAGTATAGGTTCTCGAACCTCCCGCAACTCTAATTTATTCAACGGTGACTGAGTGTTTTGGAACAGTGAATTAGATTTTCCCTTTTGCTTTCAACCTTCTTCATTGCTTTTTTTGTTGTCACAAGTTCTAGAATTAAAATATTGATAAAAAAACATACCAAGTGTTATTCCTGCTCCTGAACCAATTGATATTCCTACGGGGATATTATCAAAAGCGACACCTAATGATATTCCTAATCCCGTACCAACTGACATGAAACAACTTAACATTAATATTGGAATGTTTTTATTTTTACTAACCTTTGAATTTGTATCCATTTATTCTTCTTCCTTGTAATTCTAATTCACTTTTTTGTTCTACTCCACCGTTTCGGATTTCGGATTGAAAATCATTTGTTTTTGATAGATTTCCTTATATTATACCATTTTTCAGATTAAAAACCATATATAAATGTTTATAATTGACTGAAAACAATAATATTTTAAATCATAATTCAACAATTGGTATTATATATGATTCTAATATAGATTTAATACACAAATCAGGCATGAAAACGTCCGCTTATCCCTTCGTCAAGATGTTTCTCTCAACTGCGTTAACTGACCATTTGAGCTTTTGACCTTAAATCCGCGATTCGAAATTCGAAATAACTTAAGGCGCCAGGCATTATGGATGACTCGCGTTATCAAGTAAGCGTTCAGGATTATATCGATTATCATCAAAACGGTTACATTATCGTCCGGAATCTCGTATCCCAGGACGAAGTCGAAGAAATACGTCAGCATACGGAAGATTTGATGTACGGCCGAATTACTATTGACGGGATGGAACCGCCGCCCTCTGATTTAACTGTGGAAGAGATGGGCCAACACTGGCTCCGGATTCACATGTTGCACCGAAAACACGAACTGCACGAAAGGTATATGCTTCAACCGTATATACTCGATATCCTTGAAGCGTTAATAGGTCCGGATGTACTGGCCTTACAGACCATGCTATTTCTTAAAGCGGCGGGCCAGGAAGGCCAGGGATTTCATCAGGATGCCTATTATATTCCAACCTATCCCGAAACGCTGATCGGCACCTGGCTGGCCATTGACCGGGCAGATGAAGAAAACGGCTGTCCATGGGTCATTCCTGGTTCCCATCACGAGCCCATCTATCCCGACAAACACAAATTGGGACAGATTCACACCGATGGCGCTATTGGAGATTTAACGGTTATCGAAGGGGCGAGTGCGACGGATGAAGTTATGAATGGTCTGACGCCTGTTGCGGGGAAATATGAAGGTGAAGAAATACCCACCGTTATGGATCCGGGTGATGTCTTGTTTTTCCACAGCCTCATTTTACATCGCTCGCATACCAATCGTAGTGTTTCTCGATTCCGCCGGGCGTTTGTGAGCCATTATTGCAATGCCCGATCCTGGCTTCCCTGGAATCATGGTGTGGAGTTTGACGGTCCGACGGCCAATAACCTGCACATTCTGGCCAGAGGAAACTCACACTTGCCGTATGCCCAACCGCGTTTCGGTACGCCGTGCGACGCCCTGCATCCTAAAGGAACCGGCTTAGGTGTTCGTCCTTCCATTATGAAGGAATAGGGGCATTGCTATGAGCCGGAACAGGTCTTTTCTCCGGTGATTTGTTCCAGTAATCCCTGCATCTCTCTCAGAGGTTGCATGTCCTTTAGTCCATCTGCGACAGCGATCCCTTTTTTCAGGAGATTCACCGATTCTTCCGTCTGGCCTGACGCTGCTAATGACTTGCCTAATTCAAGATAGGCGGCGGAATAATCTTCTTTGCACTTCAGGGCTTCACGGAATGAATCGACGGCATCCTGATGCATCTCTCCCTTGGCGTATTCCAATCCAAGACTATAATGGAGCATGGGATCATCGGGGTCTGTTTCAATGACCTGTTTGAATAAATTGATGCGTGTTTCATCCATTTTCAACTCCTTATCATTCCATTTCCAGGTATAAAAAACGCTCGATGGGGAAGCCCCACCGAGCATGTTTTAACGAAGGACGAAGCATAATTATCCAAAAAACCGTCGGGCTTTATGGATCGCGTTGATCATAATTTCTACTTCGTCTGTTGTGTTATAATGGTATACACTGGCTCGGGCGGTGGCGCCATATGGTGTGCCGAGACGCCGCATAAGGGGCTGAGCGCAATGGTGACCGGCGCGAATAGCCACGCCTTCCCTGTCTAATATCGTCGATAAATCACTCGGATGGATGTCGTTCAGGATATACGATACGGCACCACCACGTTCGGGTGCATGGCCGTACACCGTGAGCCCATCAATTTCTTCGAGGCGATCAATCATATACCGCGCCAGGGCCAGCTCGTGGGCTCGAATATTGCCCATGCCGATGGAGGAGAGATAATCGACCGTAACCCCTAGGACAATAGCATGGGCAATGTTAGGTGTGCCGGCTTCGAACTTTTCCGGTATCTCGGCCCAGGTAGAGTATTGAAGCTGTACTTCCTCGATCATCGAGCCGCCGCCCATGAACGGGTCCATCGCCTCTAAAATTTCCTCCCGGCCATACAATCCACCGATGCCTGTGGGACCGCACATTTTATGCCCTGAGAAAGTAAAGAAGTCGCATCCGAGCGCCTGGACGTCCACCGGCATATGAGGGACGCTTTGTGCCGCATCGACAAAGACCAGCGCGCCTACTTGATGCGCTTTTTCAACAATCTCTTTAATCGGGTTGACCGTACCCAGAGCATTAGACATATGAGCGATAGAAACGATACGCGTCCGGTCGGTAATCAGGTCATCGATATCTTCCATCTTCAAGGTGCCGTCATCATGAATGTCGAAGTACTTCAATTTGGCGCCAACCTCATGGGCCAGGATCTGCCAGGGAACGATATTGCTGTGGTGTTCCATGACGGACAATACAATTTCGTCTCCCGCTTTGACATTTTTCCGTCCCCATGCATAGGCTACAAGATTGATCCCTTCAGTCGTATTGCGTACAAATATCAAGGATTGTGAGGGCACATTGATAAATTGAGCCACTTTCACCCGCGAGGCCTCATAGGCATTGGTCGCTTCTTCACTGAGCGTGTGGATACCACGGTGGACATTGGCATTATACCGGGTGTAATAATCATGTAACGCGTCCAGCACCACTTGCGGCTTCTGAGACGTAGCGGCGTTATCTAAATACACCAATGGCTTACCATGAACCTCGCGAGAAAGCACAGGAAAGTCCGCTCTATGCCGCCTGGCTTCCTCATCAAATTGCTGTAATTCAGTGCTTATCTCGTGGTCTGTCGCGACCAAAGTCTCACTCATTTGTACATCGTCCTCCTAAAACCACCAGCCACCCGCTACCCGCAATTAATAATCTATTCCCATTTCCAGCTTAGCGTCCTCGCTCATCATCTCAATCGTCCAAGTCGGTTCCCAGACGATTTCGATATCGGCATCGGTCACCCCGTCCACGCTTTTGACTTTCTCTTCTACCTCGGCGGGTATGGATTGGGCGGCCGGACAATTTGGGGAAGTAAGCGTCATCTTTACCTCTGTCCGACCGTCGGGCTGTACATCGATATCATAGATGAGTCCCATCTCATAAATATTAACCGGAATCTCCGGATCATAACACGTTTTGATCTGTTCAACGATTTGTTCTTTTACCAAATCTATATCCATTATGGCAGTCCTTAGCCCTGGCTTTGAGCCATTGATATTTGCTGAATAGTAGTTTCGAACAGGGGATCCAACTGATCCCGTACAGCCTCTACTTTCAGACGACGAATGAGATCCGCAGCAAAACCGTAGGTGAGCAAATGACAGGCGCTGTTGCGAGAAAGGCCCCTTGTTCGCAGATAGAATATCTGGTCTTCATCCAATTGCCCTACGGTCGCGCCGTGGGTACATTTTACCTGGTCTGCGTAGATCTCCAACTGTGGTTTGGTGTGAATCAGAGCATCAGGTGACAATAAGAGATTTTTATTCAGTTGTTTGGCATCTGTTGCCTGGGCATCCTGATGGACGAATACTTTTCCATTGAATACGCCGCGTGCGTTGCCGTCCAGAATGCCCTTATACACTTCGTAGCTGTCACAATTGGGCTCCGCGTGATGAATAGCCGTGTGGTTATCCACCTGCTGATCACCGGTTACGAGGTAGAGTCCATTCATTCGGACCACGGCATGATGCCCATCGAGCTGGGCGTTGGTATCGTTCCGGGTCAATGCGCCGCCCATACTCATGTTGAAGGTGGAAATGTGACTGTTTTCCTGCAGGTGCAATTGGGTCGTTGAGATGTGATACGCCTGCCCACCTTCCCGGTTGATGCGGCAATGGTCCACATTCCCATCACGACCGACGGCGATCTCTGTTACCGCGTTCGTAAGATAGCTCTGATCGGTTAACCCGGTGTAGGTCTCTATTATGGTCGCCTGGCTGCCGTTACCCGCTACAATCAGCGTCCGAGGGTGCGAGGCGGTGGGTGATTCCCATTCGGTAGAGACATATTGCACATGAACCGGCGTCTCCAACATCTTACCATCGGGTACATAGACGAATAATCCATCACGTATTAAAGCGGTGTTAAGCGCGGTAAGGCCGATATTTTCGAAATCGGCGTATTGAGCGAGATGAGGCTGGACCAGGTCCGGATTTTCAATCAGCGCCTGCGAAAGAGGCTGGATGATAACGCCTTCACGTGAATCTGTGATATGAGACATCGATGCTGAGAACGTGCCGTTAACAAAGACCAGCACGTGCCAGTCGTCCTGCCCGAACCCATAGGGTTCTAAAGCCTCTTGATCGAGAATGATATCGCCGCCGCTCAGATCAGATTCAAACGCTGTTTTGGCCAAAGGGGCCAGATTGGTATACAGCCAATCTTCTTTCAGTGGAAAGGATAGATCCCGTGTCACCGGAATACCCAATTCCGTAAAACGACCGATGGCGCTCTTCCGACGCTGATGCAGCCACAAGGGGGCATCCTGCATTTTCAATCGTTCATATTCTGAAAAAAACGGGGCATATCGATCCACATTCTGTGATATGCGGTCTAATGTTTCCGTCATGTTGTTACCTTCTCCTATTTCCGTTAGCCTGCGGCATCCACTTCTTCGCGGATCCAGTCGTAGCCTTTGTCTTCTAATTCATGCGCCAGATCTTTTGTTCCGGATTTTACGATACAACCCTGATAGAGCACATGGACAAAATCAGGCACCACGTAATCGAGCAGGCGCTGATAGTGTGTAATCACGATCAGGGCGTTATCTGCTGTACGTTGTTGGTTTATACCTTGTGCGACAATTCGAAGGGCGTCGATATCAAGCCCGGAGTCCGTCTCGTCGAGGATGGCCAGCGTCGGCTCCAGGACAGCCATATGGAAGATCTCGTTCCTTTTTTTCTCGCCGCCGGAAAAATCTTCGTTTACCGGACGTTTAGCCAGTTCGGGATCCATATCGACCAGCTTGATCTTTTCATTCATATGTCGTCGGAAAGCCCCCGCACTCATTTCCGACTTGTTGTGATATTTCAGGCGTTCATTAATAGCCGCGCGCAGGAAATAGGCATTGCTGACTCCCGGGATTTCAACCGGATACTGAAACGCCAGAAACAGCCCTTCGTTTGCCCGTTCTTCAGGCGTTAATTCAAACAGGTCTTTGCCCTTGAAGATGACCTTGCCGCCCGCTGGCTGATACTCTTCGTGGCCGGCAAGGATTTTACCCAATGTACTCTTACCAGAACCGTTCGGCCCCATTATCGCATGTACTTCGCCCGGGTTGATCGTCAGATTAATCCCTTTAACGATCTCCAGATCTCTAATCCCACCGCGTAAATCTCTAATCTCAAGCAATGCCATGGTCCGTTGTATCTCCCAAATTTTTAATTTTACTTACTCACTTACCCGGCGCTGAAGCGCCAGACTACTGCTCACATGCCCATTTGAATAAACCCTACCCCACACTGCCTTCCAGACTGATACCAAGCAGTTTCTTCGCTTCCACAGCAAATTCCATGGGGAGTTCCTTAAACACGTCTTTACAGAATCCGTTGACAATCATGGATATAGCATCTTCAGTAGAGATCCCTCTGGTCTTGCAATAGAACAACTGGTCTTCGCTTATACGGGCTGTCGACGCCTCATGTTCTACGTTTGCATTGTTGTTGCCCACATCGATGTAAGGAAAGGTATGGGCGCCGCAGCGATCGCCGAGAAGCATGGAATCGCACTGCGTATAATTACGTGCGCCGGCCGCATTCTTCAAGATCTGGATCTTACCACGGTATATGTTCTGACCGTTCCCTGCGGCAATGCCCTTCGAGACTACGGTGCTACGTGTATTTTTACCCACGTGGATCATCTTTGTTCCCGTATCTGCCACCTGCTTGTTCCGCGTCAACGCGACGGAATAAAACTCGCCGATGGAATGATCGCCCTGGAGGATCACGCTCGGATATTTCCAGGTGATCGCAGAGCCGGTTTCCACCTGGGTCCACGATATCTTTGCGTTCTCGCCTTTGCAGATACCGCGCTTGGTCACGAAATTATAGACGCCGCCCACGCCATTCTTATCGCCGGGATACCAGTTCTGAACCGTGGAATATTTGATCTGAGCGTCTTTTAATGCGATCAGTTCCACTACAGCAGCATGCAATTGATTTTCATCACGCATTGGCGCGGT
Organism: uncultured bacterium; assembly: GCA_913051705.1. Taxonomy (GTDB): domain Bacteria; phylum JAAXHH01; class JAAXHH01; order JAAXHH01; family JAAXHH01; genus CAJXCW01. Next base: position 3,201 of record CAJXCW010000214.1, on the reverse strand, counting down.
ACAACCTTCGAGGTAACTTACATACGCGCCTTCGTCTGCAATGATAAGCGTTCGTTCGAACTGCCCTGTGCCGGCCGTATTGATTCGAAAGTAAGTGGACAACTCCATGGGACACCGCACACCGGGGGGCACATAACAGAAAGAACCGTCGGTGAAGACGGCGGAATTCATCGTCGCAAAGAAATTATCTCGATACGGGACAACAGACCCCAGGTATTTTCTGATAAGTTCAGGGTGGTTCTCAGCCGCCTCGGAGAAGGAACAGAAGATGATACCCAATTCGGATAATTTTTCTTTAAAGGTGGTATGCACCGATACACTATCGAATACGACATCTACAGCGACACCAAGGAGCATCTTCTGCTCTTCGAGCGGAATGCCGAGCTTGCTGTAGGTCTCCAACAGTTCAGGGTCTACTTCGTCCAGGCTGGCGTATTTCGGTGTGTTCTTCGGCGCTGCGTAATAGATGATATCCTGAAAATCAATCGGCGTATACTCCATGAATTGCCACTTGGGCTCCTTCATGGTCAGCCAGTGTTCATAAGCTTTAAGACGCCATTTCAATAGAAAATCCGGCTCGTTTTTCTTGGCCGATATGAACCGGATGATCTCTTCGGTCAGGCCCGGCGGCGCCGTGTCCATCTCGATGTCGGTTACCCAGCCTTCTTTGTATTCCTGATTCGCGAATGTATCAATAGTATCCATACCTTACTCCCTTTCTACGGCTTTGGTGTTCCGGCGTTACACTTTGACTTCGGGCACCGCTTTCAGATCCATAATATCTTTCGACGCCAGTTCCATGACATCCATAACCTGCACTTCATCCTGTAGCAGTTCAAACAGTGAAATCTGGTCGAGCATACGAGAAATATATCGGGATAAAGTAATCCACACCGGTCGTATGCCGCAGGACCCTAAATGAATACATGCATCCAACTGACCGGGAAAATGATCGCAGAGATGGCTGTCGGGGCTGGTCAATACGATCCCTTCTTCCGTACTCAACGATCTCAGCACCTCACCCACCAGGATGGATTGAGGTTCACGCGTCAATGTAAACCCGCCCTTGATGCCTCGAATACTCTGAACCAGACCGGCCTTTCGGAGGATCACCAGGAGTTTGGTTACATAGTCAGTAGACAGCCCTTCCTGCTCTGCAATGGCCCGGCCTGACAGCGGTACCTCTCCATAGTGACGGGCCAGCTGTACAATGCAGCGCAATCCATATTCTTCCTGTGCAGTAACTTTCATTAGATAGCTCCTTATGCGCTTCAATATATAAAACAGGACAAAGTTGTCAAGTATAAATATGACTTTTTTGTCCGGTTTTTAAATCCGTACTTCATACCCTGATGCCATACATCAGCCCGGCGGCTGAAACAATTCGAGAGGAATCCCGTCGGGGTCCATCAGGTACAATGCCCAGCCTCCTTTGTTGGGACCCTGATCGAGATAAACCGGTTCGCTTACAAACCCCTCAACGCCGGCTCCTTTTAGCTTTTTGTATAATGCCTCGAGGTCGTCCACAAAATAGGCTATGTGGCTGCTGCCCGGGTTATTGGGCGACAGATCCTGTGAGACCCCGGCTGGGATTTTGTACTGAAATAACTCCAGGTGATGGTCGGTCCCTGGGATAGACAGCAGGACCGCATGAACAACGGCATCAGGAAAACCGATAATTGCCCGAAAATATTCTGTGGTTACCGCCGGTCTTTCATGGACGATTTCAAATCCGAGCAGGTCTTCATAAAATGCGAGAGATCGAGTCATATCCTTGACGGTATAACAGGTATGATGCGCCCCGGTGATGCCCATGGGAAACCCCTTTTGGAATTGGTGATTTTGTGATTGCCACTATGCGTCATCGAAAGTAAATAATACCTCTTCGATGTATTATTTAGAACGTGCTTCGCTCGCTATACTTTTTAGTGATTTGTCCTGGTGATCTGCCTCATTATATCGTACGTATTCCACTTGACAAGGATAAAATAAAATGATACCGTCGATATAATCTAAGCGATAAAATATCTGCGATTCGCACAGGGAGAAATATGTCTGAATTACTCAATGTACATGATGTACCGGGTACGACGGCTCATGATGCCATTGTTGGCCAGGGTTACTTTCCGGTGATCACATCGCTTGAAAATAATGATGTGTTGATTGTCCACCGCGGGGGGGCCGGGCATATCGGACTCAGCGGTCGATTGGATGTAATCCGGTCTACAGATGGTGGAGAAACATGGGGAAAACCGGTTACGATAGCCGATAGTGATCGAGATGACCGCAACCCTGCCTTTGGCCTAGCACGGGATGGCACGGTGGTGCTGGCCTATCACTGGCAGGGAAATTATAACGCAAACGGGGAGTGGAATCCATCTTTACATAATACGGATACCCGTGTGGTCTTCTCAACAGATGGTGGTCAGACATGGACGGATGATGATCTGATAAATTTTACGCCGATCAACAGCGCCTCTCCATTCGGGAAAATACACAACATAGATGGTATCTTACATATGTTGATCTACAGCGGATCGGTTATGGGGGATACGACCGACACCTTGAGAGTCGGTCCGGCTACGACGCCTACCTATATTCTCAGGTCTACAGATCATGGTCGTACCTGGGGAGATCCTACCCTCATAGCCCTCGGACTGAATGAATCGGATATGGCGGTTCTCCCAAACGGCAGATGGCTGTTTGTTGCACGATCCGAGGAGAATGACGAGCAAGCAATATATACGTGTATATCGGATGATCAGGGCCGTACCTGGCAACTGTTGGGCCGGGTGACCGAGCCCTCGGAACATCCACCTGACCTGACTCTTTTATCCAATGGGTGGCTCCTCCTTCTGTTCGGCCGAAGGCATCCACCCTATGGCGTTCAAGGGATAATCAGCAGAGACGACGGTTTGACCTGGGATGCCCGCCGCCTCGTCCTGGACGACACCCTGCCCGGAGGCGATATCGGTTATCCGTCCACCGTTCGTCTGGAAAACGGAAGGCTAATCACCGCCTATTACACCGCAGGAACTTCAGAAAAACAGTGGGAAATTTATACTGCTACACAAACGGCCTGCAAGGTGGTATGTTATAATGAAGATGCGTTGATAGAGGCATGGGGAGGGTAGGCAGGTGGGCAATCACCAACTCACCAACTCACCAACTCACCAACTCACCAACTCACCAACTCACCAA
>CAJXCW010000213.1 GCA_913051705.1 uncultured bacterium | reverse complement strand
CGGTCATGGCTCGGAAGGTCATGGCCATCATGACGCAGGCCAGGTTTGTATAGACGGCTACGGAGAACGTCTGATTGTAGATCTTTGTTCACCGCCTATGTACCCGGCGGATTTCTTTGGAAAAAATCGCTACCAGTACTATAATGCCGGGGTTGCAGGGCATAACATATTCATGTTTAAAGAACAGGAGATGGCGACAGGTGAAACATGCCGTGCTGAAATTCTATCTGCAGACTTTGACGATAGAGGCGGCGTCTGGTCGATTGATTTAACCGCATGTTATGAGGGGGTGCATGATGTACGTCGAAAGGTCGTTCACCATAAGGCGGGCGTCATTGCCGTACTCGACACGGCGCGTCTCATAGAGCCACAGAATATTTCGCTCCGCTGGCATACGGTGGATAAAGCGACACCGGATGATACGGGAAACTTTGAGGTCTCCTCAAACGGCGTACATTTGAGTGCCCGAATCGTTTGTCTCCAGGGAGCCCAATTTACCATACAACGTCGTGAACATGCCTATCAGGTCCCCTTTAATAAGGGACGCCTGGGCGATGTGTTCGAGGATAGACATGAAAGTTATATTGAGGCCTGTTTGACGGATCAAATCTGTACCTTGTTAAGCCTGTTCGCGGTCTTTCCACCGGACCAAATCCCTGTCCCATGGCAAGTTACCCGAACAGGCTGGGCGATTAACCTTGGTAAAGCGTCGTATATTGTTCATGTTGCATCGGACGATTTACTTGTACTGGAGGCGAACTGAATTCTTTCATGTCCTACAAAAAACGCTATGACAAAATACGCCGGATATTGGACCATCGTCAACCGGATCTGACTGTGGTAATGGACAATGTCCACAAACCGCATAATGTGGCCGCTATCCTGCGAACCTGCGACGCGGTGGGCATTCCCATGATTCATGCCATCGTAGACCGTAATCTATTCGACGTCCGCAGGCGTGCCGCCAGTGGGGCCCATAAATGGGTAGAGGTGAAGACGTACAATCAGGTAGAAGACGCCTATGGTTTACTTCGTGATGACGGGTTCCGCATTTTAACCGCACAATGCGCCGGAGACAGTCAGGATTTCAGAACCATAGATTACACGCAATCCACCGCCATTGTGGTCGGCATGGAGCTCGACGGCCTGACGTCTGAAGCCATCAATCAGGCCGATGGAAGCATGACCGTCCCGACCGTAGGGATGGTCGACTCCCTGAATGTATCTGTAGCCACGGCTGTGATTTTGTTCGAAGCTGAGCGCCAGCGTCGACAAGCAGGTTTCTACGATGCCCCCCGTCTGGATAAAGAAACCTATACCCGGCTCCTGTTCGAATTCACCCATCCCACCGTAAGCGCCTATTGCAAACGCCACAGCCTACCCTATCCCGACATAAATGAGAAAGGCGAAATCATCTCCCAACTCCGTTAATATCCACCTCGATGTATCTTTTTTCAACCACCAACTCACCCAATCACCATTTTCCATGCCCCTCAACCTGTTTCTCCTCGTCATATCAGCCGCTGTCTTTCACGCTGTGTGGAATTTTGTAGCTCGCCGTGCTTCAGGAAACCTGGCTATCTTCTGGTGGGGGATGTGGGTCAGTTGCCTGATGCTAACCCCATGGATTATAGGCATTGGCATCTATCAGGGGCTGGACGCGTTCTTAAGTATGCTTGGTGCAGGATATGGATATATAATCGCCACCGGGATAATCCATGCTTTCTACTTTTTATTACTCGGGCGCGCCTATGAGCAGGGCGAAATATCCGTCGTATACCCGGTAGCACGCGGTTCCGGTATCGGCATAACGGCCTTCCTGGGCTGGCAGATCCTGGATGAGTCGATCACCCTGATGGGTTTGATGGGCATTGTTTTTATCAGTCTCGGGATCTTATCGATGGGCATGGCCGTTATACGAAACAGCGGCCAGATGAAACAAGGCTTTATCTCCGCGCTTGGCGTTGGTGCGACGATCGTAGGGTATTCTCTGGTCGATAAACTCGGTGTAGGGATCGTCCATCCTGTGGTATACATCGGCTTCATGTTCGTGTTAACAGCATTGATCGTCACGCCGGTAGTCGCCTTACGTTTCCGGAAACAATTACTTGGAACGGCAAAGACCGCCTGGCGTTCTATTTTACTGATCGGAATCGGCTCTGCCGGGACCTATCTCATGATCCTTTTTGCGCTGACGACCGGACCGGTCAGCTATATTGTCGCTTTACGTGAATTCGCCGTGGTGATAGGCGCCCTGTTGGGCATCGTTTTCATGAAAGAACAGTTGACGCCGGGAAAAATAGGGGCAATACTGGCTATCACTATAGGTTTGATATGTATTAAGTTGGGGTGAGGGAAATGAGCAGGTGGGCAGATGGGTAGAAATACGTTATTTGCCCATCTGCCCACCTGCCTCTTTATCTGATCGGAGTCAAGCCATGCGTCTTTTTGCCCTCTTATCCAGCGTGTGTTTGATATGTTTATCCGTTAATATCGCAAGAGCAAATGCCATCCATACCCGGGAGCGGACCATTACGGTAGATGATCGTGAACGCACCTATTGACTTCATATACCGGGATCTTACCAGCCTGGCATGTTGACGCCTCTGGTGCTGGTTTTCCATGGCGGCAGTAGGTTTATCGCTCCAAAAGATATTTTCGGCAACACCTGTACCGATTTCGATGCCGCCGAAGCGATATGGGGGTTCTTCGAACATCTGGGCAGGAAGTAGTATTCCCTTCGTCTTTTGTGCTCTGAAAAGCGTATGGTATGCCCGAAAATATCAGGGTCCAACATCTTGTACCTTGAATCTTATATCCTCTTTTACTCCCCTTGCCTTCCATACACATTCAACGTATATTAAAAACGGCATTTTCCATAATCTAATGATTATAAATTGTGGTACCGTTTTAAGAGGCTGTCCAAGAAGTTCATCCTCTGAGGAATGACTGCATGTCTCAGCTTGTCGCTGTGATAAACGGCGCTATTCGACAGCTTGACTCGGTAGAACTTAAGCGCCTGGCCCGCTGGCGTGTTTCTACCTTCTGGGTGATGCTGTTCGGTTACATCGGTTATTATCTCTGTCGCGGTAATCTGTCTGCCGCGCTTCCCCTGCTCAGTGAGACCTTCGGCTATACCAAAACGGAGCTCGGCGCCATAGGCGGCTGGGCTACGCTGGCCTATGCCATAGGGAAATTCATCAATGGCCCCCTGGGAGATAAGATCGGCGGACGAAATATATTCCTGATCGGCATGGTCGGGGCTATCAGCGCTAATATCATGTTCGCCATGTCAACCGGTCTCACGGCCTTTACCGTCGTCTGGTGTGTAAACCGTTTTTTTCTGTCTATGGGGTGGGGTGGTATTACCAAAATTATCGGCGCCTGGTATCCGCCGCATCGGCACGGCACGATCATGGGATTTATCAGCGTTAATTTTCAATTCGGCGGGGTAGCAGCGCTGCTATTTTCCAGTGTATTGATTTGGTATGGTATCGGGTGGCAGGGCCTGTTCCTGTATCCAGCTGCAGCCCTTATCCTTATCCTGATCTGGTCGTACCTGTCCTCACGTGATGCGCCTGATCTGGTCATTAAAGGCGCCCGATATCACACGCAGGACAGTGAACCGCATCACCGGATCGCTCATTTCGAAACAGATAACGACAAGCCCGGTATCACCCTGATTCTTAAAACGCTGTTCCGGATGTCTATTTTTCGTCGTCTACTGATCTTCAGTATGCTGACCACCTCTTTACGGACCTTTTTTATATTCTGGCTCCCCACCTTTCTGGTCGATATGGGATTGGATAATATTGACGCCCTGACGCGATCGGCTTTTATCGCGTTTATGGGGGTGCTGGGAACCCTCCTTTTAGGCTGGTATACCGATAAATATGCGAAAGACGGTAATCGAGCCCATGCCACCTGGATTATGCTGTCGGGATTGGGCGTCTGCCTCTTAGCTATCGCCAGCTTGACTGAAGTCGGGCCGAGTGCTCGGAGCCTCATCGTCGGCTTGCTGGGTTTGAGCTGTTTCTTTCTGCTGGGGCCGTATTCCATGAGTTCCGGCGCGTTCACACTTGATATTGCCGGTTCAAAGGGCGCAGGGAGTTGTACCGGAATGATTGACGGCCTCGGTTATGTAGGCGGCGCTGCCGCCACCTGGGGAGCCGGATTACTGGCGGATAGCGCAGGCTGGGGACAGGTGTTCGTTCTTCTGGCCATATGTGCCTTTATCGCTACCGGCGCCGCCTACCTGATGAGCCAAAGCTATAAACGAGAGGCAGAAAAAGCACACATCCATGCAGCTTGATCCGTATAACGGTGAAGCTACGAAACGACAAAGCTGCAAATCAGTATTGATATGGATAAAGTTGCGTAGTTTCGTAGCTTCTGTAGGCGCCAAACATCGTGTCAAAACTGAATCGTCGGTCATTTCTACGCCATACGGCCATTACCGTCGGGGCGATTGCTCTGAACGGGCTGATAGCGCGCCGGAACCTGGCAGAAGAGAATTTCCACCGTCTACGGGCTGGACCAGGTGAAGGGGGCTATGGTCCATTATCTCCTAGTCCGACATGTGATACCGGTGAAACGCTGCTGGAACTGCCACCGGGCTTTCAATACACTGCCTTTGGAAAAACCGGCACGGTCATGTCGGACGGCAACCCCACGCCACGGGCACATGACGGCATGGCCGCTTATGCCGACGAAGGCGGCGTCCGCCTGATCAGGAATCATGAGATCAACAGCGGCAGGGGGCAACCCGGCGTTGCCATCGGCAGCCAGGGACCGGCGTATGATTATTCGGCAGGCGGAGGCACCACGACGCTGATCATCGATCCGGAAAGCCGGATGCTGATCCGGGATTTTGTCAGTGCCAGCGGTACACTCCATAATTGCGCTGGCGGACCAACCCCATGGGGAACCTGGATTACCTGTGAAGAAACCACCCAGGGGACGGATCAGGTGTTTATCGAAAGATTAAATCGCCATATAGGCGGTTTCGATAAGAATCATGGCTATTGCTATGAAGTCCCGGTACAATCAGACGAACTCGCGGCGCACGAACCCCTCCTGGCCATGGGGCGATTTGTCCATGAGGCCATTGCCGTAGATCCCGAGACCGGAATCGTCTATGAAACCGAAGACCGTAATCCAGCCGGTTTTTATCGATTTATTCCAAATCAGCCCGGCCAACTGAGCCGGGGTGGCCGGCTCCAGATGCTGACAGTCAAAGACCACCCGGAATACGATACACGTACAGGACAAACGATGGGCGCTGAACGGTCTGTGGCCTGGGTTGATATTGACGATCCGGACCCCTCAAACGCAAGTCAGGATGCGATGGCCGTATTCCGTCAAGGTCTTGAAAAAGGCGGGGCGGCGTTCAATGGGCTTGAAGGATGCTGGTATGGCGATGGCCATATCTTTTTCACGGCGAAACGTGGTGGTGATAAGAACCTGGGGCAGGTCTGGCAATATCGTCCATCAGGCGATAGCGCAGGGACGCTGACTCTGCTCTTCGAATCGCCGGATAAATCGCTGCTCACCATGCCGGACAACGTCTGCGTGAGCCCCCAGGGCAGCCTTGTGGTGTGTGAAGATGGGGGCGCTCGCGTCATGCATATACGCGGTCTGACGAGAGCGGGTAAAATATTCGATATCGCAAGGGACATCGCCGGTATAGAAGCCAGAGGAGAATTCGCCGGCGCCACCTTCAGTCCGGACGGCCAGACCCTGTTCGTCAATATGCAACGCCCAGGCATAACGTATGCCATATGGGGGCCGTGGCAGGATGGTGTGCTGTAGGATTTGTTGATTTGTTGATTGAAAAACAATACAGGTCGCATAAACATTTTCAAGGTACCTATAGACTGACCAATCAGACAATCAACAGATCAGACAATTTTAATCGCGAGGTTACTCATGAGTGGCGATCATTTGCCATTACGCCGTGTGGATCATATAAAGTTCATTGTGGGCAATGCGCGGCAATCCGCCTATTTTTATCGCAATGCGTTCGGTTTCGATGTAACTGCCTATGCCGGTCTGGAGACCGGGATGCGGGAAGAGGCGGGGTATGTCCTTCAACAGGGGAAGATTCACTTTGTCGTGGCCTCGCCGTTGCACAGGGATCATCCGGACAATCAGCGTCTGGCTCTTCATGGGGACGGCGTTAAAGACATTGCGCTGGAGGTGGACCAGGTGGCCGATGCCTATGAAGCCACGGTGAGCCGCGGCGCCGTCGGTGTGACGGAACCGACACGTATCGAGGACGATAACGGCGTATATGAATACGCGACGATTGAAACGTATGGAGATACCACACATACCTTTGTAAATCACGATGATTATCGCGGCGTCTTCGCCCCCGGATTCCAATCACTCGATCCGGCCAGATACAGCCTTTCCACACGTCGTCCCGTAGGTCTTAAAGCCATTGACCATATTGTCGGCAACGTCGAACTGGGTAAAATGGACGAGTGGGTGGATTTTTATAAGCAGGTGATGGGCTTCTCACAATATATCCATTTTGATGACAACGACATCAGCACCGAATACAGCGCACTGATGTCCAAGGTAGTGCAGAACGGCAATGGGCGCATCAAGTTTCCCATCAACGAGCCGGCGAAAGGGAAACGCAAATCCCAGATCGATGAGTATCTTGATTTCTACAACGGCCCCGGGGTACAGCATATCGCCATGAGTTCCGCAGATATTATCGATACCGTGACTTCCATGCTGGCCAACGATGTCAGCTTCCTCAGCGTGCCGCAGACTTATTACGAAACCTTGCCGGAACGCGTTGGTGAAATCAACGAAAATATGGCCAAAATCACGGAGCTCGGTATCCTGGTAGATCGTGATGAAGAAGGCTATTTGCTCCAGCTTTTCACCAAACCTGTAGAAGATCGACCAACCTTATTTTTCGAGGTTATCCAGCGGCACGGATCACGAGGCTTCGGCATCGGGAACTTCAAAGCCCTGTTCGAAGCGATTGAACGTGATCAGGCCCTTCGCGGCACGTTATGAGAACACCGACCAAGGATGGAAGGATGGCCGTTAATCCTTGAGATGGATTTACACTCATACTCATCCCTCCAGCCCTCTATCCTCCCACCCTTCCATCCTTAAAGGATCTGGCTATGCGATACGTACAACTAGGTGATGTACCTGTCAAACATCATATTCAGTTCAAACAACCGGATGGTACGCTGTACAAAGAGCAACTCTTTGGAACACAAGGCTTTTCCGGTCGATCTTCAACCATGTATCATATCCATCTGCCGACCTGTGTGTCAGAGATCGAGCGTATCGGGGAGCGACGCCTTGAGGCCGTGCCGGATGACATGCTGAAGCACCGGCATTTGAAAACACGGTCATTTCAAGCACAAGGAGACGCCGTATCAGGTCGTATACCGCTGTGTTTCAATAACGATGTGATCCTGGCCTATGCGCGAACAACCGACCGGATGTCCTATTTTTTCAAAAATGCAGATGGCGATGAAGCGCTTTATATCCATCAGGGCAGCGGGCGTCTGGAATCCATGTTCGGCACCCTGTCCTACACGTCCGGCGACTATCTGATTATCCCGCGCGGCACGATTTACCGGTTGGTCGAAGAGACCGTCGATACGGAAATATTCGTCGTTGAGTCATTAAGTCCTATAGAAATACCACGTCGTTACCGCAACGAATACGGTCAGCTTCTGGAGCACGCCCCCTACCGTGAACGGGATATCCGGGTGCCGGAAACTCTGGAGACCCATCGGGAAGATGGCCGGTATAAAGTGCGCATTCTCGCACGCGGTATCTTCCATGACTATTATTATGATTTTCATCCGTTCGATATTGTCGGGTGGGACGGCTATGTCTATCCATGGGCCTTCAACATTCAAAATTACCAGCCCATTACCGGACTAGTGCACATGCCGCCACCTACCCATCAGACCTTCGAGGCGCACAACTACGTCATCTGTTCTTTTGTGCCGCGCATGCTGGACTATCATCCGGATGCCGTGCCTGCACCGTATCATCACAGCAATATCGACAGCGATGAAGTCATCTATTATGCGAACGATAAATTCGGCAGCAGAAGAGGCATCGAAGAAGGGTCTGTCACCCTGCACCCGTCCGGTATTCCACACGGTCCCCAACCGGGTGCCACCGAAGCCAGCATCGGTGTAAAAGAAACTAAAGAGCTTGCTGTTATGGTAGACACCTTCCATCCATTACAAATAACGAAACAGGCATTAGAGGTCGAAGACCCGACTTACGCCATGAGTTGGAAAGGATAACCGCCGGCTTTTGATGCGAATAACGCGACATTGAATCGATGATCATCGACGCACATGCTCATATTTTTCCGGAAGTCCGTGGCCGTATCAAAGGCGGAATAACCCGATCTGCAGGATATGGCAAAATACGTGTAGGCACGGATCAGATGTTACGTGTACTGCCACCGACTGCCATCGAAACCGTTCATCCGCCCGAAGTGCTGATTGAACACATGGATTGGGTGGGCGTCGATAAAACCGTCCTGTTGCAGGGCACCTTTTACGGGGAATGTAACCGGTACGCTGCCGAGGCGATACAAAGCTGGCCGGATAGATTTCTGGGGGCAGCCTTCCTTGATCCCTGGTCTCCAGGTGCTCGGCATATGTTCGATAAAGTCGTGGGAGAACTGGGGTTTCGAGCGGTTAAACTGGAACTCAGCGAGGCAGCCGGTTTAAGCGGCGTTCACCCTGATCTCAGGTTGGATGATCCGGATGTGGCCTGGTTGTGGGAGGCCATGGAACAGCATGATTTCTTATTGACGCTCGACCTTGGCGCTATCGATTCCATATCCTATCAAACAGATGCCATACGAAACATTATTGATCAGCACCCGCATTTACGCGTGGTGATCGCCCATCTGTGCCAGCCAAACCCGGCGGCAGAGCAGGACGAAGTGCTCTGGAAAGCCTGGAAAGAGCAGATCACCCTGGCGCAACATCCCCACGTCTGGCTGGATACAGCGGCCCTACCGGCCTATCTGGTAGAAGAAGGCTATCCGTTTCCCTCGGCCAGACGCTATATTCAAATGGCAGTGGACCTGGTAGGGGCGGATAAAATCATGTGGGGGACGGATGTCCCCGGTCTGTTAACTGTGGCTACGTATCGCCAGCTTGTGGATCTGGGGTGGGCGCATACAGATTTTCTTTCATCCGAAGATCAGGAAAAAATCATGGGTCTGAATGCGGCTGAAGTGTATGGTTGACGCGTGTATGTGTTTAGAGTGTGTCCCGTTTAGTCATCCCGACCCCGGACTTGGTCCGGGGTAAACTCCAGCCGGGAACCACCGTTTTGACATTATTTTATATTATAAGGAGTTCCTTTGCCTTCCACACCCCCATCTCCCTTCGTCACACGAACGCCTTCTGAACCGCTCATCGACTTCTGTGCGAAGGCCATGACTACGGTGGGACTTTCGGAAACGGATGCCTGTTTAACGGCAAAGATGCTGGTTCGAACAGACATGCGTGGTATTTACACCCACGGCACGGTTTCATTGCGTCGCTACGTTCAGTTGATGCGAGATGGCGGTATTGATACAAAGGCCGTACCGGAAATTACTGGTGAAGGACCGGCCTGGGCTCAGATCGATGCGCACCAGGCCGTCGGCATGGTGGCCGGGCATGCGGGGATGCAGACCGCCATTCAGAAAGCGAGGGGGTGCGGCGTAGGCATGGCCGGGGTACGTCACAGCAATCATTTCGGGGCTGCGTCGGCCTACGCGCTGATGGCGCTTGAGCATACCATGGTCGGAATTTCCATGAGCAACACCGATGTGGTCATGAACATCCCCGGAGGACGAGGCGCCGTGCTCGGCAACAATCCGCTGTCCTATGCCGTCCCCGCCAGGGCCCAACCGCCT
>CAJXCW010000212.1 GCA_913051705.1 uncultured bacterium | reverse complement strand
TTCGAATCACGCGGGGGTGTTGTATTCCTCACACAATTTGTATGAAGTTGAAGCAACATGCGATGTCGTGACAGTGATTTGTGATGGTACTTGTGTAAAGGATGGTTCGTTCGATGAAATCACAGATGGTGGAACACAGTTTGTAGCAGAGGTATCACCTCACCATGTCGCAAGTTCGATGCAATCATTATCGAGCGAAGTGATTAATACAGATTGGATGCGATTAATCATCGAATCTAAAGATGGCGAGCAAATTGCAAAAGAAGTGGCGCAATCGGGGGGCACCATTCGGTTGTTACAACCAAACAAAAATACACTTGAGTCTGCATACTTGGAATTGATTCGCCAGGCGGAGCATAGCGTATGAATCAAGCGTGCTCAATCTTTTTTCGTGACCTTCGTTCGCTACTTGTTGTGCCAACTGGATTTATTGTTGCAGCAATTTTTACAATCAGAGCAACAAAATAGAGGTGTCATTTTTTGTAAAACAAAGGCCGCGGCTAAGCGACTTTCCCTTCAATTGATCGCAAAAAATATTGCAACAGATGCCATTCATGGTGATCTACTTCAAAAAGAACGTGATAAAGTGATGCGCGAATTTCATACGCCGGACCAGATCCTTGAAACATGGCGCCAGGCTTTGGATGCCGGTATTACCGCCATGGTCACAAATAACGAAACCCCGCACGTGCTCGATGCGCTCGAACGGTATTTTGCGGACGGCACTGAAGGCAAACTACAGTGGATTGCACAGGTAAATCATAATCGTAATCCAGAAATGACAGATGCCATTGATGAAGCGGTTAAGATCGGTTGCAAAGCATTATTTATTCATGGTGGCGTGGTAGACAATCTCTACAAAAATAGAGATGAAAAAACGATTCGTAAATGGGCAACACATGCTCAATCTCATGGTATACCTGTGGGGATTGCCGGTCATTCTCCGGTTGTCCACGACTGGGTAAACAGCTTGGATATTGTTGACTTCCATGTCGTCTGTTTTTTCGATTGTGGTAGTGTCCATAACCAGGAGGGGGAACGCTTCAGTCTCGAAGATATCGCCGAAGCGGTAAAATGTATTCAGCGCCTAGAGAAACCATGTATTGGCTTCAAGATTATGGGGGCGGGGCGCATCGATCCCAAAATGGCTTTTCAGTATGCCTTCGATAATATCAAAGTCGGTGATGTGGTAAATGTCGGCATGCATCGCGGTGATAAAGAAACGATAGTACGAGAGAATGTTGATCTGGTTAATGAAGTCCTTGGCCAAGCGGCGCGGCAAAGCGCTTAAATTTCAAACTATGAATGTCGTCATCCTGATTACAGACCAGCATGCCCATCAGTTTTTGGGGTGTGCAGGCTACCCTGGGTTGCAGACGCCGTCTTATGATCGTCTCGCAAGTGACGGCATCCGATTCCGACAGGCTTCCTGCGTGGTGAGCCCCTGTCTACCGAGTCGTCATACCATCCTGAGCGGCCAATACGCCTTTCAGTCCGGCATCTATACCAATCGACATTTTCAGGCGGTGGAGGATTTTCCACCCTGGACCATGGGCAGGACATTCAGGGAGGCTGGATATGCAACCGGCGCGTTCGGCAAGATGCACCTGATGCCCTATCACGCAGCGATCGAGCGGGGTAGTTATTACGGGTTTGAGCGGCGGGGAGGTCCGTTTCATGACGCCGCCTGCCACACCGATCACGGCGATCGTGCCATAAATTCGGATGGCTTCTTTGGTCACTTCAATACCAAAGACCGGTAGTAAACTTTCCACAAAACCTATAATGTACAGACTGATGCTCAACGATAGGCCGACAAACAACGCGAGCCCCAGGGTTCCGCCAATTGGTAAACCCAGGCTGCGGGATATGATGTAGTATATGCCGCCGGCTTTGACCTTCTTGTCCGTTGCAATCGAGGCGACGCTCAGACCGGTGCTAAATGAGAGGATATGAGCGACAATGATGATACCTGCGGCAGCGAACAGGCCGGCCTGACCCACATTCCAGGGTAGACGCAAGTACATGATCACCCCGAGAATGGTCAGGATGGACGGTGTGAATACACCATTCAACGTGCCGAATCTAGATGCCTGGGGCATGTGGGGCCTTCCCGTGTGGGTTATCAAGCGGGTACAAAGATATTAAAGATGTTACTCTAAACATTTATAGATGTAACATTGAAATTACATGGCAGCTCATCTTTTATCAATCTGGTCTGGTTATTTTTAATCCTTGAATACCAGGTAGCGGGCTATACATTATTCTCAGAAACAAATTCACCGGCCAAGATACCCGCCCGTCAAGTGCGATTGGATCGTATATATATAGCTTCCCAGGAGGAGTCTATCACAAAACATCCCGCCTTACGATTGGTCCCTTTCGGCTTATGCCTTTCCTATCTGGCCGCGTTCCAGCTGTTTAAAATCCCACCTGCCCTACCTGTTCTAATCGACCAATATCAATTCCATCGGACCCTGGCAGGGGCATTTATGTCTGTGTATGCCCTGAATGGTTTATTTTTTTCTTTTCTGATCGGACGACAGATTGGGAAATCGAAAGATAGATTCTATATCTTATTAGGGCTACACTGTATGTTACTCGGAAATTTAATCAGTTTATTTAGACCTGAGGCTGGCTGGTACATGCTGGTCGGGCGATCTTTGGAGGGAATGGCCTACTCTATTTTAGCAATTACAGGTCCCGTACTGGCCAATCGCCACACCCCGGATGGTTATAAGCCACTTGTGGTTAGCCTCATCGCCTTATGGATTCCATTAGGGCAGGTAGCTGCCACAATCATAGCCCCTTTCGTTCTCGAGTATTTTAGTTGGCAGGGCATGTGGTGGGTAGGTATTTTCATTACCCTGATTATGATTATCTGGACCTTTTTAATTCCTACCCTGGCCTTGCAAGGACAAACTGAATCTTATAAGACAGGTCCGGTTGATCCTTTAAATAACACACAGAAAAGGTTGCTGTGGCTGGCCGCCCTGGTGTTTATGCTATGGTCGACCCAGTATTTTGCCTTTATGACCTGGCTTCCTGTTTATTTTATAGAACAGTTGGGTTTCTCCCTTGGTGAATCTCTCATGGGATACGTATGGCCTATCATTATTATTATCATATTTAATTTGCTTACCGGTGTGGCGTTACGAAATGGGATTCCTGTGGGTACGCTCCTGGTCATTGGATTAACGACACAAGCCGCTGTCTGGTGGCTTATCCCATTGACTCAAGTGAACGTAACAGGTATATTGGCCCTTGGTTTCTATGGGATGGCGGCCGGGATTATCGCGACCTGCCTGTTTGCGTTGCCGGGTACAGTAACGGGCAGATCCGGGCCGGCTGCGATAGCGTTTGGGTTTATTATGACCGGTCGTAATCTCGGCGTATTTATCGGCCCCATCCTACTGGGACAATGGTACCTGTTTATGGCTGGATGGGATCATGTTACGCCTGTTTTTGCCGGGGTAACCACCCTGGCTGTGGGGGCTGGCTGGCTTTTATCACGAAGATTATCATCAGACTGAGTGGGTGATGGAAAAACAACCGGTTATCGGTGTAGGAACCTATGTCGCAACGCCAAGGGCTAAAGAACTGGTATTAAAGGCGCTTGATGCGAATCGATTGTCATATGGTCCTATGTCAAAAGAGTTTGAATCTTCTTTTTCAGGATTACATGGTTGTCGCTTCGGTGTGTTAAGTAATAGCGGCACCAGTGCGTTGCATATTGCCATTGCCGCCCTGAAAGAACTGCACGGCTGGCAGGATGGGGATGAGATCCTTGTACCAGCATGTACGTTTATTGCAACGTCGAATGTCGTCTTACACAATAACTTGACGCCCGTATTCGTTGATGTGGAACGTGACTTCTATGAAATTGATCCGCGACAGATCGAAGCCCACATCACACCGAAGACCAGAGCAATTATCCCTGTCCACCTTTATGGCCTGCCGGCTGATATGGATCCGATAAGCGAACTGGCCCAGCAGTATGACTTAAAGGTGATTGAAGATTCCTGTGAAACCATGTTTGCAACATATAAGGGACGCGTTGTCGGCAGTTTGAGTGATATCGGTTGCTTTTCAACCTACATAGCCCATCTCATTGTCACGGGCGTGGGTGGTTTGAACACCACCAATAATCCCGACTATGCAATCAAAGTACGGTCCCTTGTTAACCATGGTCGAGATTCGATCTATCTCAGCATAGATGACGAT
Organism: uncultured bacterium; assembly: GCA_913051705.1. GTDB lineage: Bacteria > JAAXHH01 > JAAXHH01 > JAAXHH01 > JAAXHH01 > CAJXCW01. The sequence goes on along the minus strand of CAJXCW010000212.1, from coordinate 5,719 downwards.
GATGAGAAAACGGATCAGGAGCTGCGGTATATCATCGAACGTCGTTTCTCATTTGTCAGTCTGGGCCATAGCTTCAGAGTCACTGAAATGGAAGCGGCACTGGGTATCGCTCAGTTGGAAGAGTGGGAGCCCATGATTGAAAAACGGGGAAGTAATGCGCAGCGATTGATCCGGTCATTATCGGCATATAATGAATATATACAGTTGCCGCAGATCCGCGCTGATTGTACCCATTCATTTATGATGTTTCCAATTGTGCTTCATGAGCAGAATAAAAAGGATCTGGTCCAACATCTGGAAGAAAATGGGATCGAGACGAGAGATATGATGACATTGATCAGACAACCCGTGTATAGAAACTTATTATCCATTGAAGAGGATGATTATCCAGCTTCGAAATGGATAACGGATAATGGTTTTTATATTGGGTGTCATCACAATTTGTCTGATTCAGATTTAGATTATATGAGCGACATATTCAGCCAATTCTGGATGACCAAACGAAAAGAGAGATCGGATACTTCTTTGTTGGTACTGATCCTTGATGAACCGACGACTGACTTGAGCCATCTCTTGGAATATATTCCGGATGAGTTGATGAGTGATACGGTCGCTCTGGTTTCAAACCCGGAGGATCAAAGAATTGATTTGCTCGAAAGACAAAAAATCCGGATCGAAAAATATACTGGTGATCCAGTCAGGTTTGTAAAAGAGGCCGAATGGAATTATGACTATGTAATTTTTTTCCCTGCCAATGGAAGTTATGATCCCCGCGATATCGCAAAAGTGTCAAATATGATGGCCTCAGGGCATGACATGGTTGTGGCCTCGAGGTTTCTCAGCGGTGGGATGCGACACGCTGAAAATCAGAATAACTTATACCGAAGTCTTGGGAATCGGTTTTTTACGAGCCTGTCGAACATCCTGTTTTTAGGTAACATGACCGATACCATCTCTCGATTTAGAGCGATAAGAAAACATCGACTGCAATCAATTGTTAATGAGCAAAATGGATATCCCTTGTTATTCGGATTATCCATTCAGGCCATGAAAGAACGATGGCAGATTAATGAGATCCCAACTCATGAGGTGGTCACGCTTTCATCAAGTCATATGCGTAAGGCCTGGCTGAGTGTAATTCCCATGTTGTTGAGATTATGTAAAGAATGGTTGTCGAAATAAGTAAGTAAATTATTATAGGGCTGGCTGATGTACCTGCCCCCAGGGTATACCTCAAGGAATTGATATGAGTTTCTGGCATGGTAAATCTGTATTAGTAACCGGCGGAACAGGTTTTATCGGATCGCACCTTGTAGAGCGCCTTCTTGATGCGGGGGCCTCAGTTCGCGTAATAGGTAGATGTAAGAAGCGACTCTTTGACCGTATTGGACATAAGGCTGATGAGGTGGATTTTGTAGAAGGAGATTTATCCAGAAGAGAGGATGCACAAAAAGGTTGCAAGGGTATGGAGGTAGTCTTCCATCTGGCCGGTAAACTTGCTGGCGTCGGCTGGAATAGCGCCCATCCGGGCACTATGTTCACAGAAAATGCTCTTTTCGGATTACATATGTTGGATGCTGCCGCCAAACAGGAAGTGGAACGGTATCTATGCGTAAGTTCTGCTTGCATATATTCCGGCGATTGTGAGGTGCCGACCTTTGAAAAGGATGGGTTTTTTAATGATCCTGATGCGGCGAACTTCGGTTATGGCTGGGCAAAAAGGACCATGGAAATTCAAGCCCGGGCTTATGCAAATGAATTCGATATGAAAATAGGTATTATAAGACCATATAACGGATATGGTCCCAGGGATGATTTTGAATGGGAAACCAGTCATGTTATTCCTGCGCTTATAAGAAAGGTGATTGAAAGACAGAATCCGATTAATGTTTGGGGAGATGGATTGCAGACGAGATCTTTTTTTTATGTGTCGGATTTTGTAGAAGGCCTATTATTGGGGTTAGAAAAATATCCGGCAGGTGACCCGATAAATATTGGCACAAATGAGGAAACGACCATTAAGGATTTGATCCGGAAAATAATTCAAATATCAGGCCATAATGTGAATGTAGAATTTGACACCACAAAACCTCGTGGTCAAGCACGACGAAATGGAGATTTTAAGAAGGCCGAAAAACTGCTGGGGTTTAAGGCGACCGTATCCCTGGATGAGGGATTACAAAAAACAATAGAATGGTATATAAATACCGGTCGACGAAGTTCTATCGCTAAGTCATTGTGAATAATCCATTGAAGAAGAAGTGATGCAGGATTGAAGATATATAGGACATGAAATCAAGTTTAATTATTCTGACATTGAATGAAATTGAAGGGGTAAAAGCGCTATTTGACAGAATTCCTGTAAAAACAGTGGATTCTTGTCTCGTTATAGACGGGGGATCTACCGATGGTACCATCGAATTTTTTGAGGCTCACGATATACCGGTCATCGTTCAGACAATTCGTGGTCGTGGGGAAGCCTTTCGCATCGCAGTAAAGGAAGCAAAAACCGAAGTTCTGATTTTTTTCAGTCCGGATGGAAATGAAGAACCGGATGACATACCAACTTTCATCAATAAGATGGATGAAGGTTATGACATGGTTATCGGCTCCCGGTTTATGCCGGGAGGGGCGAATGAGGATGACGAGGTATCATTTCCATGGAGAAAATGGGCTAACCAAGCATTTACACTATGTGCAAACATTTTGTGGCGAGGGCGATTAACAGATTCAATTAATGGCTATAGAGCCATTCGTGCGGATGTATTTAAACGTCTGAATCCGGACGGTCCCGGATTTGTTATTGAATATCAGTTATCTATAAGAGCATTGAAACTGAAATTGAACGTAGCAGAGATACCGACCAGAGAAGGTCAGCGAATCGGTGGTGAAAGTGGATCGAAATCGATACCAACCGGATTATTATTTATCCGATTTCTTATTAAAGAATTGCTCTTGGGGAAACGATTTGATACACTATAACGTCTAATGTAAAGAAAATACCGAACCGTTTGGTGTATTTTAATATCTTGTACTGATGAGATAGGAAGATCAACAAAGTGAGTAGAATTCAATCAGAATGTAAAAATCAGGAGAGGCCAATGGGCCCCGAATTAGACGAGCTGTTGATAAATAATACGTTACGTGGCGATTCCAATGATTTTGAAACGCTGGTCAACAAATATGGACAGACTGTTGAGAGGTATGTCAGGTCTATCATTCACGATCCGCTCGACGTTCAGGATATCGTTCAGGATATCTGGCTGGTTGCCTATCAACGATTGGATTCCTTACGTGATCAGACCAAGTTTTCAAATTGGATATTTGTTATCGCACGTAATAAATGCAGGGCACACCTGAAAGGACCTTCTTATACGGCCGTTTCTCTTTCAGAGGAAAAACCGACATACCCTTATCATCCTGAGGAAGAACACATTAAAAGGGCAAAAAAACGGCGGTTATTAAGCGCGGTGGATTCGTTATCTCAAATATTGAAACGAACAGTGACCATGCATTATATGATAGGATATTCCTGCCCTGAAGTTAGTACACAACTCAATGTTCCTTTAGGTACTGTAAAGAGAAGATTGGCTGATGCACGAAAAGAACTGCGACGCATATTTAAAGACTGGTCACAACAATCCGGTCACGATACGCTGGGGGTCCGGTCGCTCACATGGCTTGTTGCCTTTTCCCATGGTATAGGTTGTTTATCCAATTATGTTGCTTTAAAATGATATGAAAAGGAATGGTTCTAATATGTCCCAACCGCCAAAATCTAATCCTCCTCCGCGTAATAAGCAGAAGAGACCACCGGATGAACCACCCAAGAAGTCTAAATCTCTATTGATATGGGCGGTTTTACTGCTCGTGTTTCTTATGTCTGCCCAATTTTTTGCCCAGGGCGCCAATAATGATGTCTTTATATCATATTCCCAATTTCAACAATACCTGCAAACAGAAAACATAGAAGAAGTCACCATCACTGATAAGCAGATCGCGGGTCGATTGAAACAAAGTTCAACCACAGAGGTAGAAGGGGTAACGAAAAGTTTTCGAGATTTTAATGTCTTTATTCCTTTCGATGATCCTGACCTGGTTAAAGAGCTGATGGCGAAAGAGGTCATGGTGACGGCTCAACCTCAAACCACCAATTGGGTGGGTTATCTCATCGCGGCTTTGCCCTGGTTGTTGTTGATCGGCTTCTGGGTTTTTATCCTGCGACAGATGCAATCCGGTCAACGAGGTATGTTTTCTTTCGGTAAAAGTCGGGCAAAAATGATCATGGATGACGGACCATCCGTGACCTTTAAAGATGTTGCGGGTGTGCAAGAGGCTAAACGTGATCTCCAGGAGATAGTAGGGTTCCTGAAAAATCCGGAAAAATATCAAGCCCTGGGCGGACGAATCCCCAAAGGAGCCCTACTGCTGGGCCCCCCCGGTACGGGTAAAACGCTTCTGGCACGTGCCGTTGCAGGCGAAGCGGACGTACCCTTTTTCAGTATGAGTGGGTCCGATTTTGTAGAAATGTTTGTTGGTGTGGGCGCTTCTCGTGTTCGGGACCTTTTCGATCAGGCACGACAAAATTCCCCATGTATCATATTTATAGATGAAATTGATGCGATAGGACGGCATCGGGGAGCAGGTCTGGGGGGCGGACATGATGAGCGGGAACAAACGTTAAATCAATTATTGGTGGGATTGGATGGCTTTGAGGAGACGGATTCGATTATCGTTATTGCCGCCACCAATAGACCGGATGTCCTGGATCCGGCTCTGCTTCGGCCAGGGCGTTTTGACAGACACATCACCGTTGATCGACCGGATGTGATCGGCAGGGAGAAGATTCTGGAGATACATGTAAAAAATCGGAATATCCCTCTCGATGAGTCTGTAAAGCTGGATGTACTTGCCAAAGGAGTCCCTGGAATGGTCGGGGCAGACCTGGCAAACCTTGTGAACGAAGCGGCTTTACTCGCTGCCCGGTATGACCATAAAGCCGTTTTAAATGATGATTTTGAAGAAGCTAAAGAAAAAATAGTGATGGGAGCTAAACGGCAACTTGTGATTAGCGAGGAAGAAAGGAAAATTGTAGCGTATCATGAAGCCGGCCATGCGTTAGCATATGAGTTGATTCCTGAAATTGATTCGTTGCATAAAGTATCTATATTACCACAGGGCCGCGGACTTGGTGTTACCATCGCTTTACCCGAAGAACGTTATTTACAATCAAAGACCTATTGCCTCGGTATTATGGCGGCGGCGTTGGGTGGACGGATTGCAGAGAAAATCATCTTTAATGAGCTGACCTCCGGAGCGCAAAGCGATATTGAACAGGTTAGCCGGATCAGTCGTCATATGGTTTGCGATTGGGGGATGAGTGAAAAAATCGGTGCAACCGCTTTGGGTGAAAAGGAACAGGAAGTTTTTTTAGGCCGGGATTTTGGCAACAGGGCGAATTATAGCGAAACAACCGCCTATATTATTGATCAGGAAATTCATCGATTCGTAGAGGAAGCCGAAGAGCGTATCGAAAAACTGTTAAGAGATAATCATGATCGATTAGAAGCAATAGCACAGGCCTTACTCGAAAAAGATATGTTGACTCGCGATGAGGTTGCGGACATAATTTATACAGATGAAGAGAGAAATGAGATGAAGGCGACAGTAGAGGCCGTAGAAGAAGAAAGCTCCGTTGAAACAACAGTAGAGGCCGTAG
>CAJXCW010000211.1 GCA_913051705.1 uncultured bacterium | reverse complement strand
GCTCTGTACGCCGTGCGCGTACAGAGCGCAGGGTAAACGATGGGAAGAGTGGCGGCTGTATTACACGGTTTGGGATGCATAAGTTGATCCATAAATCGAAGGCTACCGGCAGCTTTCGCCTTTTATTCCGCACTCCGCACTCCGGATTCCGTAATGTTCTATTCCACGGCATACAGCCTGTTTTTCGCCTTCACACTCAACCTTTTTGAATAATGATGTACCTGTACTTCCCGATCCGATTCTGCGGCTGGCCCCGCAGCCGATGTCGGTACTTCAAGCACAAAATCCGCGAAATGAGGCGTGTTAAAGGCTATGAACGCCAGCAGCATCCCGTCCACCTGCCGCTCAGACCGTAGCGACAGATCAGGGAACAGGACCGGACCCGTATCCACCTGATAATCCGGTCCCGACCGGCGCGTGTTCATCGTTTTGACCGGATACTCGATGACCGCCCGAAGCGAGGTGGCCGTATCCCGTATCTCCGTCTGTGCGACGATGGGCGCGTAACGGCGCGTGGCTTCCAGCACAGCGTCCGTGGTATCAAGTAAGGTACAGGCAGACCCTTCCACCAGATGAACCAGCGGCCCGTCCCACATGTCCTCCGTCTTCACAATCGACTTGTAACCCTCGTTGTGCCAGGCATTTCGCCGAAAAATGAGCCCGAACTCCGGTCCGAATACAGGTAGAAAATCATAGTTGTCTTTGAGAAACAAATCGCGCTCGGCAATCGTATCCTCACTCTTGCAGGAGGCGCACTGATAATAATCCGCCGATACGTCCGTCTCCTCGTCAATTATCCGTATCCGCGATTCCACCCAGAACCGGACTTCATTCATCGGTGCGGTCCCGATTAAAAACGATCGTCCGTAATCTAATGGGGTCATAGTATCCTCGATTTGATTTGACCAACGCTGAAAACACCGGGCTCATTCATAAATCATCATTCATAAATCATTCCATCACCTGCTTATGATAATTCCGTCCTTCCTTTGAGTACATACATTTATACCTTATGAATACCGAAATCACCTCGATAACCTGCCCACAGTCTACCGACCGTATCCACCGTTTATCCTCTTTACTGAACCGTTTATAGATCCGTATGCCCGATGAATAGGCCTCTGATATAGATTGTAGATTGTAGATGCATCCGGAGCGTCACATCCACAATCATCTAACCATCTATGAAGGAGGACCTTATGCGAAACTCATCCATCACACTTGCTGTTTTAATCTCACTCATGATGCCGGGTGCCTTATTCGGCCAGACCTGTTCGTGACACTGGACAACCAGACAAGATTCCTCAAAATCAATACCATCGCATGTTCCGGACGGCAGGCGATTACACCCAGGCACTGCTTACCGATGGACATACCGGCCTGGTGCTCCAGCCGCTGAAAGCGTGGGAAGCGCGTTTACCCGACAAGCATTTTGCCCGTATTCATCGCTCGATGATCATCAATTTCGATGCGATCAACCGTCCAGCTTCGGCGTCGGCGTATACCAGAATTCCGAGCGGACCGGCAGGATCGTATCCCATCTGAGATTTTCACCGTTATTCCAGTTAATCGCCAGCACAGGCAGGGGAATGGGCTCACCGAACTGAGTAGAGTAGACCGCGCCGAATCCAAATGGAAATTGGGGGCTGAATTGACGGATAAAGGCGGTTACGACCTGAAAGTTGAAATCATCGGCTGACAGGCTCGCTTCAAATTCCGAGGCAAGACCCGGTGTTATGATCGCCAGCAACGCCCATTTCTCTGAAAGACCGTGTTGCAGGGTAAAGGTATAATTAAGGTCATGTATATCGTTAATACTCGGATTGCTACCAGGAAATCCTTTGTAGGAAAAATCCCGGCGTCTATAATAAATCTGATTGGTTAATACGGTTCGTCCTTCTGAAAAGACCAGGGGCAAAGCTACACTGATGGATACCGCCCTTAACTGGATCTTTGTATCACTCAAACCGGCTGCCGGTTTTGAGAAGTTCTGGGACGGAAAAAAGTCCTGGGTAATTGAAATTTGAGCTTGAACGGTCGGGGTATTATGGAAGAAGATGAAACCTGTAACAGCGCCCAACAGCCATCAAGGCCATGTAAAATCCGCCCAGACTACCGAAGACAACCCCGCTGAGATATATTTTTCCCATCCAGCGATGCAGACGAATATATTTCTTTGTAATGATTCTGGGTAAGAATTGAAACGGACCAATGATCACGGTCAGTATCGCCCCGATAATATGAATCAATAAGCCGGCGGTGTGGGCTATATAAACCGCTTTCTGCTCCGGGAAATACACCTCAGGGTTCAAGGTCAGATATCTACCGGCCAGAATAAACATCAGTAAGGCAAGAAAAAAATCAACCCCCGGCCTGCTTTCTTCATGATTGTTCATTTCTGGTCCAGGATGCAGCGAGCGATACACCGATGACGGCGGTGCCGACTTCATCCAGTATATTTGCGATATATGCCTGACTGTCATCTTCTATCAATCCTACACAGATGAGCGTCGCAAGGCCGTGTGTGAAGATCCACATTTTATTCAACATCGTATTTCTGTCTTTGACCGGCATTGTGGTGAATCGATGATCATTCCTTAAAACATTCTGCAAGGTTGTTAAAAACCTTTCCACAATGTCTTCGAACTCATTTTTTTCTAAAAAAAGCGCGTGGTATAATTCCCTGTGATCCCTGGCAAAAAGCGCGATGCCCGTGCATATATTAAGGAATATGCGATCGGCATAGGGTTTCTTTATATACCCGACCAACTGCTCCTTCGCTTGTTTTAAAACCTCCTGTTTCAATGTGTCAATTGAGTTAAAATAGCTATATACGGGCGCTGTGGATGATTTCAGCCGTTTAGCTACATTACGAGCTGATAGAACACCCATGCCTTGCTTTTCTACAATATCAAAAGCTGCTTGAATCACTTGATCTCTGGTAAAGTGTATTGGAGGAGGCATTCATAATTCCTTATGAAAACACTAAATAACACCTGTTAGATCACATATGTAATATAACAGGTGTTATTTAATTGTCATGTATAAAAGTGCAGATTCGTAAACAGCATGTATATTCTGAAAAATGCAAATGATTCGGAAAGACAATATCCCAGGAGGTATTCGATCAGTATCTATTAAATAAATTTAGATATAACGATACAAAATCTGGCGCGTTCTGATCATCTGATTTATATTGCTGATGTTACAAAAAGGCGGCGTAACATCAGAGTGCTTTGTACTTGGTGCTTTGTGCTTTGATGGGGACGCATAAATCGTTGTTATCAGACAGGCTTTTTAACAAAGTACAAAGTACGTTACGCAGTTTTTAGCGTAACGACTCATCCTAATTAAGGACCCTGATCAATGAGTGAAGATCTTCATCATGAATGCGGTGTGGTGGCGTTGTATCAGCTTGATGAGGCGGTTGATGACAAACCGTTCAACGGCAGAGAGAAGGTGACCGAGAACGTCGCGGCGCTGGTACCGGGCATGCTGCTCGATTTGCAGACGCGGGGGCAATTGGCGGCGGGTTTGACGAGCTACAATCCAGAGCGCGATCAACTCATTGATACGTTTAAGGATGTCGGCGTCGTCAGTGAGGTGTTTCGTATGTCGCGGCCAGAAAAGTACGCGGCTGTCATAGAAGAATACGCCGGTAAGGCCGCTATAGGTCACACGCGGTACGCCACGGCCGGCGGAGATGATGTCCGCTATGCGCAACCTTTTGAACGGCATCATGGCCGTTTGTGGAAGTGGTTCAGTTTCGCATTCAACGGCACCGTGTCCAACTATACCGAACTGCGAGATAAGTTGCTGTCCAAACAGGGCTATCATTTTTCATTAAAAACGGACACCGAAATTGTGATGCATGCTCTTGCACACGGTTTGCGTGGTGAGACAAAAGTAGACTTGAAAAAGGTCATGAAGGAGATCGGCGGCGAATTCGATGGCGGTTACAGTATGGCCTATCTGGATGCGGCCGGCCGCCTTTTCGTCGCTCGTGATCCTGCAGGAATTCGTCCGATGAGCTGGGCTGTTCAGGGCCGTCTTTTCGCCGCCGCCAGTGAGTCGGTAGCGCTGACCAATATCGGGTTTACGGAGGTTAACTCCCTGGATCCGGGGCAGATGGCCATCGTTGAAAAAGGTAGATTACGCTTCGAGCGATTTGCCCCTTCAAACACCCCGGCCCGGTGTTTTTTCGAATGGGTTTATTTCGCTAATGTGGCCAGCGAAATAGATGGGGCCGGCGTATACCGGTCACGGGCTGCCACGGGTCATCATCTGGCGTCAATTGAGGATCAGACTGTAGATGAGGACTGCATCGTGGTTCCGGTGCCTGATACGGCCAAGGCAGCGGCCGATGCGTTTGCCTATCAGTTGGGCATCCCGTGTATGGAAGGCATCATACGAAACCGATATGTCGGGCGTACGTTTATCCTGTCAAAAGATTCGCGGGAACGCACCATCCGAAGTAAATACACGCCGCTGCCGTCCGTCCTCTCCGGAAAGCGGGTGTTTCTCGTGGAGGACTCGATTGTCCGGTCCACCACAATGAAGATCCTGATTCAGCAGATACGTAAGGAGTGCGGCGCCAGAGAAATTCATGTACGTGTGGCCTGCCCGCCCATCGTAGCACCCTGTTTCTACGGCATCGATATGTCTACGGTAGGCGAACTGTTTGCACCGAATTTCGTGAACGGCCGATATCAGGGCAACCCGACACCCGGCGCATTGAAAAAAATGGCGACAGCACTCAAAGTTGACAGCCTTCGTTATCTGCCTGTGAAACAATTGGGGCCAACCATCGGCGTGGAGGCCGACTCTCTCTGCCTGGGCTGTGTCACCGGGAAATATCCTACCAAATGGGGTAACAAACTCATGCGCCGGGCTAAAAATAATGCCAAAAACGGGCAGGATGGGCGGACGTATGAGTAGCTGATACAGAGCGTCATGGGCGGGTCGCGGGTGGCAGATTGTGGGCTATGACTCAGGCGCTTCGAGCAGAAAAACGCGGGTTTCGGGCGCGTTGAGTTCAAAAGTAATCAGGTCGGTCACATCACCGAAGGATTCGCCTGTGATCAGATCGGTCACCTTGTGGTTGCCCGGCAGAGCAAGGCGTTTTGTGCCTGATTTCATCGAATGCATGGCGACCAGACTGTTATCTGCCAGGACCACCTCATTATCATCGCAATACACATGGGCACCGGCATACTATGAAATGCCTCGCCACAGGTCGGCAGGCAGCGGCACAGCAGTTGTGAACACGGCGGCGTAATCCCCTTCGCATTGTATCACTTTTCCATCCTGATCTCCTGCGGCACCCCGCATCGTGCGATGCCCATCTTCTGTTCCCACATGACCGCTTCATTGAGAAAATTCCCGGATCCGTTGGTTTCCAGCACAGCGGTATCATCGATGATCATGGCGATGCCGGGCATGTTTTCATGAGGCCAGTGGAGAGAATCCTTTATCATCTCTATTTGCCGGCCAATAATATCATGTCTCGCATCTGTGTCGTAAAAACCACCGCCGATGTCGAAAAGATAGGCATTAAAACCCCGGATCCAGGCGGTGGCGAAATTGCGCCAGGTGAGCGCAGCGAACTCCCGGTCGTTCCGCGGTGTGCCGTAATCAATTTCACCCAACGGCACCGTGCGCTGGTCCATCTCGGCAAAATAATATTTTCCTCGTGAAAGAACGCGCCCAGGTTCCAGCCCTGCTGAGTCTGTTTGAGCGCATCATAGAGGAACACCACACGACGATCCACCCCGTCCTCCATAGCCGCGCAGATCTGCCGGAACCGTTTATGCCATAAGTCCCGTTGCAGCTCCAGATACTCACGGTGACCTTGATTTTGCTGCGGCGGCTGCCAGTAGAGCATATTCGTTACATCAGGCACGGCGCCGCGTAAAGGATCTCGGGGAACCTGCATGGTGTCGAAGGTGAGGGCCTCGTCCGCCGTAGGCTTACTGAAGGGCTTCTTCTGTATGATATTTGGCCTGTAAAAAAGTGCGCCACCGGGTGACCATGACGGGATTATGATCATACAGCCAGCCCAGGTCAACCGGCATATGAGTCCCTTCCGTGACATGGAAATTGGCATACTCCATCAGGCGATCTGCCCACGGCCGCGATTCGCAATACTGCACAATGGTTGTGGATACCCGGGCCATGGCCTCCCAGAACAGGTCGGAGGCCAGAGAAGGGGAGCCGGGCGTGGTGACCGCTTCCGTGAGGGCGTATTCATTCAGATGCAGCGCTTTCCAGGAAGTAGGCGGAGAAGGCGTAAACCGGACCATCAGATACGCCTAACTTATGTTGGAAAAAATAATCCGCCGCTCTTTCAAAAATCCTGTCCGTTCCCCTGGGATTGGGATTAAAAGCCCGGCATAGGATGTGGCTCACCGTCAATAAAGACTGTAGGTCGCCCGTTATAAGGCCGGATCTCAGCTTCGCACTTTGAGGATGTCATCTATCCTCCTGATTAAAAGTCGTTATAATTCCGCAATTCGTATTCCGCAATCCGCAATTGATACTACCAGTATATGTATCGCGTCAACTGTTTCCGATCCCCACGCGACAGCTGGTCCATATCTGGAATCATATACCGGTTGTCAAACACATCCACAAGAAGCATACCATTCTCTCCGTAATGCTGGGCGCGGCCCACCTGCCAGCGCATCTCAAATTCAGTACGTCCCTGATCTGTTTCGACATCGAAAAAGAGCAGATTGAACTTCCAGTCGATGCGATAAATCTGTGTAATACGAAACTCGAAATAGTGCTGATCGAGCGATGCTCTAACCAGCGTCTGCGCTTCCATGGGGAATACCGAAAGATCGACAATAACACCGGCTTCGCATTCGACACTATCTTCATCTGTGTGGCGCAGAGAAATATGGGTTTCCGGCGAAGATACTGGAAAAGTACGGACGGCGTGAATCGCCCGGTACAGGCCCGGTCCGTCATCATCCGGGTCAATGTGGACATGCAGGAGGTTAAAAACACCTTTGAATATCTTACTGTTGTCGGGCGTCAGGGTGCGTATGCCCAGTGCGATGGATAATTCCTCGTCTATCGACATAGCGATCATGATAAGTTGCCTCTTTTTGTCCTTGGTACTTCGTTGAAAGAACAGCAAAACGCATCCCAGCAGCTTGGCTGCGGGGAGTCTTCCATTACGCCGGCTCCAGAGAGGTAAGCCGGGTCTGGATGTGAACCAACCGGTGATAAATACCTTCCTGCACCATTAACGCCTCGTGATCGCCGTATTCCGCCAGTCTCCCGTTGTTGATAACATAGATGCAATCAGCGCCCCGAAGGGTTGTGAGCCGATGGGCAATGGCAATCGTGGTACGGTCTTTACATAGCCGGGTAAGCGCCTCCTGAATCTGTTGTTCGGATTCTGTGTCCACACTGGATGTGGCTTCATCAAGAATAAGGATCGCCGGGTCGCACAACAGAGCCCGGGCGATGCTGATACGTTGTCGCTCACCGCCGGATAACCCTGAACCGTGTTCCCCCAGCGGTGAATCGTAGCCGGCTGGATGCTGCATGATAAATTCATGGGCATTGGCTGCTTTGGCCGATCGGATGATATCCTCAATCGGCGCGTCGGGCCGGCCATACGCAATATTCTCCGCGATACTGGCTCGAAACAGAAACGGTTCCTGAAGAACCAGGCCGATGTGACGTCGGATATCACCTCGTTTGAGGTCTCTTACATCCTTGCCATCAATTCGAACAGTACCCTCCTGTGTGTCGTAGAAACGGCATAGCAGGTTAACAAGCGTGGACTTGCCGCTGCCGCTTCGACCGACAATGCCGATCATCTGACCCGGTTCGATTTTAAACGAGATGTCTTTGACGACCGGGTGATACGGATCATAGCCGAATACAACGTGATCAAATTCGATCATCCCTTTCACATCCGTCAGGGATTTCGGATTCGGTGGATCGTGCAATTTCGGATCGGCATCCAGAATCTCAAAAATGCGCTGACTGGAGGCCATGAACGACGTCATCCAGTTTGAAAACTGAGTAAGTCCTGACAACGGACTGTAGAACATGCTGACATATCCGAGAAAAGCCATCAGCGTTCCCAGGGTGATGCGTTCAGCTAGAACGTCATGACCGCCCGCATACCATATAATCAACCCACCTAGCCCGAATACAAACGTCATAACAGGCGAAAAGGTACCCGCATTCATATCCACCCGGCGCCGTGCATTTCGAAAGGCTTCATTCCCACTGCTGAACCGACGGTTCTCACGTTGCTCCTGAGCAAAGGCTTTGACCAGCCTGATACCCGATAGAATGCTGTTCAGCATGGAGGTCAGCTTAGCGTGGCTGTCCGAGACTTTGTAATACATGGGATAGATGCGGCGATAGAAAAAAATGGTGCCTCCGGTAACGAGCGGAATGGGAACCATCACATACATGGCGAGGGTCGGGTCCAGATAGAACAGCATGACGCCGATAGAGAAAATCGTGAGGATATTGATCAGGAATCCCTGGGTTGCCTGATTGACAAATCCCTGTAATTGCTCGACATCGGACATACATCGGGTCATGAGCTGCCCCACGTCCATACGATCATAATAATCGATCGACATCTGCTCCAGCTTGAGAAAAAGTCGCTGGCGCATGTCGTACGTGATCCGTGTACCGATATAGGTGGATAATCTGGCGATTCCGATATTTACGCCGCTGCGGAAAAGCAAGGCGCCTGCCAGGCCCAGTACCAGCCAGATCAGCCAATCTCCATGCTCACCGGTCGTAAGAACATCATCAACCAGTATCCGGGTTAAAAATGGGGGCAACAGATCAAGTGTGATGCCCACGGCCATGAAAATGACCAGGACAATGGCCCATTTCGTGTAATCGCGAAACAACGGCAGCATGCGTTGGAAAACGGCGCCGTGTTTCACGCACCGGGGGCATGGTTGGCTAACCGCAGGTAACGTTAAACCGCATTGTGAGCAAAAGCGTGGATCAGGGGCAAGTAATCGGTGGGATTGAAGTGGTTGTCCTTCTTTGAGGCGTTTTAACTGGAATAGAACACGTTGAAAGCGTTCGCGATGACGGTTCGTGAAGCGTATCAGGCTGACAGGCATGCCGTCATACATGGCCTGTATTGACGAACTACCGACGGTACTCCGAAGTCGAAAATCATTCGCTTGATCGAATGAAATCGGATCAACCAGCGGGACGGATTGGTCGGTCGAAATGGATATCACCCGATCAGAAGTCGCTATCATCCAGATCGAAGTCACGCGACCGGACTCATTCAGATCGCCCTCGGCAGCTATCAGGATCGATTTTTCCTCAATACCAACGGCCTCCATCCGTACCAGAATATCGGACGGTATGTGGGGCGTATCACCAAGAATTACCGGTGTAACGTCCATAATGTGTTATTAATCTCCTTACCCGGGGGACCACCAGGGCGTGACCGGGCGTCAGCGGCTCGATGTCGAGGAACGCCGCGCAGACCTCGTCGCGCCAGACCAGCTGGGCGGGGATCTCACCGTCGATGATCTTCGTGAAGAGCGTGGCCATCCACGCAGCCTAGTGCGCCCCCTCGCCGGCGGCGGGCAGCGACGGGCCGCGGGAGCAGAACCAGGCGGCCAGGGCGTATCCGCCCGCGAACAGCACGGTCAGGCCGAGGAGGTCGCCGAGAGACGCCGGGGGAGCGGTGCAGCTGGCTCACCACGACGCGCTCGGCGCCGTTTACGATGAACGTGCCCAGTTCCGTCAGCAGCGGCAGGTCACCGAGATACACCTCTTTCTCGATGATGTCGACCGGCTTGCGGTCGGCCGGGGGCGGCTCCTTCTTCCTCCGCTTCCTCCGCTTCTTCCTCTCCTCTTCGTCTTCTTCCTGCCGCTCCCAGACGATGAGGCGGAGCGTCGCCTTGAGGGGCGCCGCGTACGTCATGTCACGCTCGATGCACTCCTCTACGGAGTACTTGGGCTCGCCCAGGGCGGCGCTG
>CAJXCW010000210.1 GCA_913051705.1 uncultured bacterium | reverse complement strand
CTGATTGAAAACCTGCTCATCTGCGCTATTTGTTGATTGATGCCGCTAGGCGTCATCGAAAGTAAGGAGCGCCTCTTCGAGGCATGATTAGAACGCGCTTCGCTCGCTGTGCTTTTTGTTGATTTGTTTTTGTCTTTCCAATCACCCAATCACCAAATTATTTCTGACCGCCTGCCCCTCCCCCGGTCAGGCCTGAAACAACGCGCGCTGTGCTTCATCCCAGCGCTTCATCGTCGGTTCGGTAATATACGGTGGCTCGTCCATAGTCGCTATATTTTGCGACATCATCCAGTGGGGACCGTAGCCTACGTGGATTGTTTTACGCACCTGGTCCGACCGGTTGGTGACACCGCCGTGACGCAGGTTTTCCGTGAACAAAATGGCGTCCCCCGCCTTCATCTCCAGGCCGATCATGCCCGGCTCTTCGTCCGGGTTGTGACCGTAAGGACACGGCAGGTTGGTCTTATGCGTGCCAGGCACCACACAGAAAGCGCCCTGTTCATTGGTCACATCATGGACAAAATAAATCATGCGTACCATCATGCAATCGATACCGTTCTGGTTGAATTCGTACCGGTATTTACGTCCCGCCATGCGCGTCCCGCCATGCGTGCCTGACTGATTGCCGTTGTATCTGATGCGGAGTTCCGAATTATTGACCGTCGGCCGGTCCTGGACAATAGCGTGGATACAGGCCATGGTCCGGGCGTGATTCACCAGCAGATCAAAGCGGGCATCTGCATTCCAGAAGTCTTCTATCATGAGCGTTCGCCCCGCTTCATTCGAACCCTGGGTGTAATACCCCCGGTCCACATTGTGATGATACTCCGGTCCCCAGGCGCTTTTCTTTCTGGGTGGCTGATTGACATGAGCCAGGGCATGCGTTTCTAAATTATCCACGGCTGTGGCCAGGCTGTCCACTTCCGGGGGATTTAACATCTGCTCGATGATAATATACCCCTGCCGGTCGAATTCATATCGTTCAATATCGTTCATGGCATCTCCATCTAATCGTCTCCCAACCCACCAACTCACCAACTTACTGATTCACTATTTCCTCGATCCACCCCCGCGTCCATTCGACCGCTTCAATATCCAGATCGCAGATACAACTCGCCAGAAAAACCATGCCCTCGATACGTCCTTCCTCAAGCCACCGCAGACCGATTTCACACTGGTGTTTCATCAGGTCCAGGGGCATAGGTTTTTTATTGCCGTAATCCCACATATAACAGCCGAGCACTTTACGGGTCTGGGGCGACAGGGCTTCGAGCCGGGCAAAATCATCTTCAAGCTGCGTCAGCCGCTCCGCCTGCCAGGTCCAGTAGGAAACAACATCACAATGCACCAGATGATCCTGGACAGGCCGATCGAGTTGGTATTGATATAAGACTACCCACAAATCGAGAGGTCGATCCTCAATGACAAGCCGTTTGCGGATGTCGGCCAGTTGCCCAGGGGAATATACCACCGTCTGATCCGCGTCATTACGAAAGAAGTCATCCATCATGAACCCCGTCATATTCGGATTCTGTTCCGCCAGCCGGCGTACATGATCTATCTCTTCCTCCGAGGTCTCGCCGCCGGCCCCGACGATAGACCAGACGAATTGATTAAACGGTCGAAACGCCCGGGCATATTGATCATAAGGCGGTGCGGGCCGCCCTTCGTAGCGCACCATAATCATATTGGGTACATTCAGGTAACAGGCTCCTTCTACCGGGGTCATGCGAGAAGGTGCGGGGGTATTATATTCCCGATCGTGGCTTCCTGCTTCATGGCCCCATATCCATAGGCGATCGCGGATGGTGTTCATTTGGTCTCCAAAAAAGAAAGTATAAATACAGAGTGAAGAGTAGAAAATAAAGTTACTACACGATAAAAGTTTTTTCCTGCCTCTGCAAACGGTGGATGGAAGTTCCCCTTCGGGGCGACTTCGAGCGCTTCGCGGTTCCCGCTTAAAGCCTGCGGGGATGACCACCTTTTACCCTTTGTCGTGTACTATGAAAATAAAGAGTGAAACACACATTTGCAATTTGAACTTTGTTTATTTTACCGGATACTTTTTTATTATCCGGTGTATCTCTATATCACGTAACGGCCGTTACAGGTTTTACTCTGCATTTTACTTTTTTCCCAAATGGAGACGGTAGTGTCCGACATGAAGCCGTCCGAGCGGTTCGGCCGGTTGCCTGCACCTCTGTTACGTGGGGCCTGGTATGAAAATCCTGACTGATAAATATCCCGATTACAAAAGAGTGATTCTCGATGTTTGGTCGACAAAGGTGGCGGTGTCTTCTACGGATTTTATGGCCCTCATTGATTCGATTGCATGCGAACATCCAATGCACTTCATGCCTTTCCAAGGCCCATCTGTGATCCTGCCAACATCGTTTCCACTAAATATTGCCGTGGGAAATTCTCTCGCTACAGGTATGTATGAATTACGCCAGGTGTCACCTTTGGGCTCTCTTGTGTTATCGTGGTCTCCTGGTAAGGCCCATGCGACCGGAGACAAGATCACTCCGCCCCCATGTAACAGAGCGAACGGGACAACACATGATCTTCGGCAAATTCGTCTGCACAGATTATCACCCCGAATATTTTTGGTTTCATTCATCTGTCTCCAACAAACCGTTTGTGGGCGATTTTTTTCTGAAGGCATGTCATCAGATGCTGGCCTTCTTGAATTGCGGCAGGTGGCGGCGGTTCTTGCGGAACATTTCGTTCACCATCTGCCTGATCTCTGCCAGAGAAAGTTTGGCGGCGGTGAGCGGATCGTGGGTGATGGCCTGATAAATCAACCGGGGATCGCCGGTAAGGCATCCCTCCACGACCATCATCTCGATCTGAGCGTTCAACCCGGTGAGCATGGCGCACTGGGGCGGAAGGGCGCCGACGTGGATAGGTTCCAGACGGTTGCGTGTGGCCAGAACCGGTACCTCGACACAGGCATCCTGTGGAAGATTGTCGATCAACCCGTCATTGGACACATTGCCGTTGAATTTGTAGGGTTCGCCTCCGAGCCAGGCATTTGTGATATAGGCGGCATACTCGTGACCGCGCTCAAGCGAGATGGGGTTGTCGGCGCTGAGCCATTCGTTCACCGACTTCTTCCAGTCTTTTTCACGACTCTGATAGCTGTCGAGGACATAGGCATAGTGACCGGGATTCCATCCGGTACCTGTGGTACAGTACTTCTCGATCAGGTCCGGACGTTTGCGGAACCACCAGTTGTATTCGGAGTTGTGGCCACTCGATTCGGTGACGTAATAATCCAGTGCCAGGAACATCTCGTTGCGTACCTGTTCGTGGTTGTAGATGTCCTCATCCTTTTCTACCAGTTTACGTAGCCGTGGGTAGAGGTCTTTTTTCTTATGTTCGAACTTGACGAACCAGGCCATGTGATTGATACCGGCGCAGACGTAATCCACGTTTTCAGGTTTGAGCCCGAGCCATTCTGCCATCATGGCCGAGGTGCCCTGCACGCTGTGACACAGGCCGGTGAGCGTGATCGATGTTTCCCGGTGCATGGCATGGCAGAGCATGGCCATGGGATTGGTGTAGTTGAGCATGATGGCATTGGGACACCATTTTTCCATATCGCGGGCGATTTCCAGCATGGTGGGGATGGTACGCAGGGCACGGAATATGCCGCTGGGACCGCGGGTGTCGCCGACGTTGGTGTCTATGCCGTATTTCATGGGAATCAGAATGTCGTGCTGCCAGACGCTGGTGCTGCCGCAGAGAATGGTGACCATAACGGCATCGGCACCCTTGAGCGCCTCACAGCGGTCGGTGGTGGCGGTCACCTTAGCGGGATAATTGCCCTGGGCGACGATTTTCTCACAGGCGCGTTTCGCGAAATTGAGCCGTGGCTTGTTGATGTCGACCAGCGCGATTTCCGCACCTTTCAGAAGCGGGAAGGTGAGCAGATCACGAACCAGACCACGGGTAAAACCGAAACTGCCGGCGCCGATGAAGACGATTTTAGGCATGTTGTTTCCTTTCTGGATAGGGATAACCTGGTCGCTCGGATAACTTAGTTCGCCAACCCCAGGCGGGGTTTGATGACGCTTCGTAAGTATGCTCCACCGTGAAAAGGCCCCAGGCGTCAGGTACATCTACGCACTTCGTGGGTTCTGGCTGATGCCAGCTGTCAATCCAGGTTGCCCCACGCTCCTGAAACAGATGCGCCACTGGTCGTTGATAGAGATCGAGTGCTGACCAGCAGGATCATCCCCGAGGTCGTGGAGCCGGTTGCCGGGCGGGATCTTGAGGTGGTCCAACATTGGCGCTGCATTTAAATGTTCAAGTTTGCGTACGGCACGCTTAATAACCCCAGGTGGAAACCGACGTGACCTGGCGGTTCGGTAAAGTTCATGTGTCTTCTTATCTGCAAAAGTCTTAATCATATATCATTTAGAGGACATTATCACAGATATTCGATCCATGCATGCCGGTTTATTCAGTCGAGCATCGGGCTCTGCCACCCACCGAGGCCTCGCTCAAGCTCCCGGGCCACGGCGAGTGCCACATCATCCCGCCAGGGACGTGCGACGACCTGCACCCCGATGGGCATCCCTTCAGGTGAGGTCCCGCCGCGTACGACCACGCATGGCCAGCCGGTCAGGCTATAGGGTAAGGTATACGGAATGCGACCGCTGTCTGTGCCATGCGGCATGGCTGGACACTCGGCAGCAGGTGTCAGGATCACATCGTAGTCCGCGATAAAACCAATGAGCGTCCGGCGGAAGCGATCCCAGATAAACAGGTGCTGTTCGATCTCCTCGCTACTGAGCTTGACTTTCCCGTCCGGCACCCACGCCTCCATGGCCATAGACTCTGGTCGCTCCCAATACTGGCGTGTGATGTCATAGGCCTCCTCGATACGCGGCGGCAGGACCTCTTCCACACTGGCACACACACTTTCCAGCGTTTTAGCGGCTTGATGACACGTTTCCGCTGTTTCGCGGGTGGGTTCGGCCTCCGCGTGATGCGTATAGAAAGCGACCCGAAGCGACCGTACATCGACGACGCGCCAGTCTGCTACAGGCATCGGAATCACGCTCGGGTCCTTCCCATCTATGCCGGCGAGGACAGGCAGTGTCAGCGCCAGATCCTCCACGTAACGAGCCAAGGGACCAATGGTAGTCCGTGGGTCATTCATCGCGCTGATGAAGGGAAAGTGACCGGTCAATGGAATCCGGCCTGTTGTTGGTTTGAGTCCAGCGATGCCGCAGGCGTGGGCGGGTTGACGGATGCTGCCGCCGGAGTCTGACCCAAGACCCAGGGGAGATCCGCCGGCGGCGATGAGCGCTGCTTCACCACTGCTGCTTCCTTCGGGGCTGTACGCGAGATTGTAGGGGTTATTGGTGCGTCCGTAGACCGGGTTCTCGACCATCGTGTTGGTCTTGCCTAACAAAATTGCCCCTGCCTGGCGCATCCTGGTTACGACCGTGGCATCCTCTTCCGGATGGCGATCTTTGCGAGCACCGGTGCCGATACAGGGCAGTCCTGCCACATCGATCCAATCCTTGACGGTAAAGGGGATGCCATGCAAGGTGCCGATCGGCCGGCCTCGGATGATTGCTTTGTCGGCAGTCCGGGCCTGATCCAGAGCTTCTTCCGCTACTAACTGGACGACCGCATTCAAGCGGGGATTAATCCGTTCTATCCGGCTCAGATAGGCCTGGACGACCTCTTCCGATGAAATCTCCCGGTCACGAATTCGACGGGCCAGTGTGGAGACCGAGGCGTATATCAGATCTTCCATACTTACTGATTTCCTCTCTCAAAGTAATGGGGCAAAGACTTTATCCTTTAATCACACCGGGCGCCGTGATCGCTGAATTCCTCACCGATGTCCTGGCAAAACCGGTGGATAGATGCGCTTCTGTGAGCACATATCTCATTATATAGGGGAAGCAGGTTCTTTACAAATATATTATTGATCATAGGACCCTGCGAAAATACGTTGTAAAATCCGTTCTCTGTCTGATCTGTTTATCGTCCACTATTCAGCTTATAAGGCCAAATGATTCCCCACCAGATCACATCTATCGCCAGGCCGCCGATGAAACCATTGCGTTTGCCATGCCTGGGTGCAAGATAGCGATCTCGACCTGTGTGATAGAGTCCATAGCTACGACGAACCGACCACCCTCATGCATGACGACTACTTTGGGGAGTATACCGAAGGCCATCACGCGGCCAAGGGTAGCACGGTCCGTGGTTATGCCCTCGCGATTCATCATCGTCCGGGCTTGATTGATGGCCAGACGGACAGGACGAGGAGCAAGTTTTGTCGTGTACTATTGACCTGAAAGACGGTAACGCGCTTTGACCGCATCGAGATCCCGGATGAGCAGGGCGCGTTCGTCGGCAAGCCGTTTCAAATGGGACCGATATTTCCGCAGTACAATGCTCTGCCAGAGGGGTAATTTCCGGATGATCCTCTCGTGATACACGAGGACGAACAGACCGCTGAACGGCAGAGAGAATGCATAGAGGAGGGTCCCCGGGACACCAAGATACAACGATGTGATACCCGTCCACATCAGATAGGTCACGGGGAAAAGCACCATGCCGATCGACAATTTTACGGTCCCGATCATTTCCCGGTTCTTCCGATACGGCTTCACGAAGAGTCGCGGCAGATAATACGGCAGCGCGTTATGGAGAAAACCGTAAAGCGCCAACGGAGCGCACAGAACCGCGAGCAGGAGATGGATCGCATAAAAAGAAGGATTCTTCGGCGAAACCGTTGGGGGATCGAGTCGGAGACGGCGGAGTTTACGATGATGGGCGCGGAGACGCGCTGCAAAAGTTTGTACGAGATCCGGATCGGTAGCGGAGAAATGATGAACCGCTTTAATAAGCTCCTGTTCTGCACGAAGTCGGTTGGTGAATTCGGCTGACTCAGGCAGATCCTCCGCGATCCGATCCGTATAGATGGCGGTTAGATCACGAATAACCTCTTCGAGATCCGGATCGGTAATGTGCCGCGTCAGGGAGACAAGCCGTTCATGCATCTGTTCGGTCAACGCCTGCTCGGCGGCGGATCGCTTTTCCCGGTAGGCCGATAGAAATGACTTCACTTCAATGGCCTCTCCGAAATGAATATCCACATCGCTCCGGAAGAGTCCGGGATCCGTATACATCAGGCCGACGGGGATAATCCGGATTCCGAGCCGGCCTTCGTCCTCCGCTTCGGTTCTGAGAGCGATGCGTGAGGTGCCGGATTTCAGGTCGCGTACCACCGGCGCAGCATGACTCAGGCCTTCCGGAAACAGTGCGAGCGCGTGACCATCCTGCAGTGTCCGGGAGGCGAGACGCAACATATCCCGGTTACCCATCTTACTTGTCCTCTCATCCTGTACCCGGGCTACCGGGATGACGCCGAGGCGGATCAGAAACCAGGCATACAGGGGGTTTTTGAACAGGGTGCTTTTTCCTATAAAACGGAGGGAATCCGCCGGAGCAAAGACGCCGAGCAGCATCACATCGAGCAGCACGTTGGGATGATTGGCGATAAAAATAAGCGGATGCCCTGTCTCAATGCGTTCGCATCCCTTGATCTCGATACGACGAAAGAAGATCCAGAGGACCAATCGGGCGATGGGTTTTAGAAGGGATCGGCGCATGGACTATGCCTCAATTTCCCCGATTTCCTCTTCCTCCATCTTCACCCCCCTGACCAGTATCAAACCGATCGAAAACAACACAATCACGGAAAGGATCGCCGGGCGCTGGCTCCCGAACGCCCGGGAGATTTCGCCAAAGAAGATAGGACCAATGATCGCCGCGGATTTTCCCACCAGGGCGTATACGCCGAAATACTGGTTCTCCTCTCCTTCAGGGATAAACCGGATAAAGAAAGCACGTGACGCGGCCTGGACACTACCCAGTCCGAGTCCGGCTACGACCGAGATCACCCAGTACTGGGACTGGGTCTGGACGAAAAAGGCGGCAATTACTACACCGCACCAGAGGAAGAGCGAGAGGATGATCACGAACTTCGGGCCTCTGGTATCTGTCGGTTTCGCCATCGCCATGGCGCCGAACAGTGCGGAGAACTGCACAACCAGGATGAGAATGATGAGCTGCGAGGTGTCCATACCGAGTGTGGTGGCAGCAAAAACCCCTGCAAATATAAGTACGGTTTGTACGCCGTCCTGGTAGAAGATATAGGCCAGGAGAAACCGGCGTGCATTCGGGCGCCGCCAGAGCCGTCCCAACAAGGTCCGGGTCGACTCGAACCCCCGTCGACCTGCCTCCACAAGCCCGATCGGCTCGCCGGTGTGACCCGGAAGTGAGAGGAAAGCCGGCAGCGAAAAAATGGCAAATTGTGCGGCGACTAAAAGCCAGATCGGATTTGCGCGAAAAGGATCGGCAAACGGCAGGGCAACCATGAGTGCGACGATAGACCCCACATATCCCGTCGCATACCCCCATCCGGAAACACGGCCCTGCATGGATGTGGTGGTAAGCTGTGGCAGATAGGCGTTGTAGAACACCATGGCCCCTTCCATGCCGATATTGGCGAGCGTGGCCAGCACAAACCCGGTGAGGATCATGCCCGGTTCGAGTATGGTAAAGCCGACCACCATCAGGATGGACAGGTAGGTATAGGTAATCCAGAGTCGTTTTCGCAATCCGCCGGCATCCGCGATTCCACCCAGAAACGGGGAGGACAGCGCGACGAACAGCATCGAGACGGAGCTGACCCGCCCCCACCACACATCGCCCAGACCCGCATCATTTCCAACGATCAAGCCCGTGTAATAACTTGCGAAGAGGGTAGTCACAATCACCGCAGAATAGGCGGAGTTGGCGAAGTCATACAGACACCAGGAGATGGTCCGGCGACGTTGATAGGGTGGCGAAATGGTAGTCATGATGGTCTCCAATGTTAGCGTTCCCGACGACTGTACGCCTCGGATTTCAGCACCTGTTCCAGTTTGGTATATTCCTTGTTGAAGACTCTGAACAACCGACATCACTGTGCTCAGCGGAACCGGTTTTCGCTTCCTGGGGCGTCATACCGAACGTATAAAACCAATCTTATACGATGGTTGTCATGGCCTCTTTAAGCAGGTGGGTCACATGGGCTAGGTATGTTTGCTCGCCTTCGCTGGTCGTCCGGACAGGGATTTCCCGTTGAAGCGTGATCAGACACATCAGGGCGAGACGTGAGGCAAAGTCTGTTCTGTCATATTCTCTTGTATCAAGATAGCTGTCTAAAAAACCGGCTTTGTTCAGCGGATGCAGGTCGTACACAGGGTATTTTGCAATCCCCATTAAGGGATCGCGAAAGCACGCTTTTTCAAAATCAACAAACCCGGTGATTTTGGCTCCGTCGGTCAGGAAATTCGCGGGTTGATAGTCGCCGTTTGTAAAGACGAGTGGTGTTGTTATTTTTTCCAGAATGGGCTGGAGAACGTCAACCGCTTTCCTGAAGAGACCTTCTGAATTCCAGGGTGACTGGTCTTTAATCGCAGCCAATTCATCCATAAGGGAATGGCGTGGTAAGATATCCGGTGTTGTTTCTCTCTCGATGTCACCGGTGACTTTATCCAGGGTGCTCAGCGCGGTAATAAGAAGCCTTTTTGATTTCTCCAGATGTCCCTTTGAGCGCATACTGAAGTGCTGTAGATTTTCTCCTTCGAGGAGCGAGAGCACCAGCCTGCTTTCACAGGGCCCTGCCAGGACTTTTGGAACAGGAAGGCCATACTGCGACAGTAACCTCAAGGCGTTCTCTTCTCTTTCCACATCTCCGTGCCGGGTTTTCCTCAAGACAACATATTGCGAGGTGCCGTTGGGCGTATCAATTTTTACTTTAATCGGACAAGGCAGGTTGTAGTTATCGAAGTAGTGTGATGCGGCAATTCTCGCCCCTTCCGGAAAAACAGATAAAACCAGGGCGCTTTCCATAGGAGACAGGCCGATGGTCAGTTCGTGTTTTGAGTGGAACGCGTTCATAATTCTGAGTTGCGGCGGTTCTTAACTATGGAAAGTACCTGTAAATAT
>CAJXCW010000209.1 GCA_913051705.1 uncultured bacterium | reverse complement strand
AAAAGACCAGTATGCCATCCGTCCACGATTGATTCCGTTTATACAGTATCACTTACGAAAACTGACCACGACGGATGAAGTGCAGACTAAAATGGCAGAACTCTGGGAATACCGGGGCAATTGGACAGAGAAGGATATCGCCCATTTTTCCTGGGTAGCGCCGGGTATCAAGAGTACGCAGGAAAATCTGCTGAGGATTTTCGATTTATGTCGTACCAACGATATCAAATTCTCGTTTGTGATTTATCCATTACCCGTCCAGATAATGAGTGATAAAAGGCCATCTATTCATCAGAGTATTTATAAGAAATTTGCGCAGGAACACAACCTTGTACTACATGACCTGTTTCCGACCTTTTTCAACCTGGAAGATTGGGAGACGAGCTTTCTTCCGGACGATTTTCACTGGAGTAGAGAAGGAAATCGTCTGGTAGCAAAAAAGCTCTATGATATCCTGTCGCCCTCATTAAAAAACAAGGTAGGGACAACGATCGAGATAGGTACCGGAAGTCAATAAATCCGACCTCTATTTTTCCGCGGCGACTTCTTCGAAGGCGCCCATATTACTGTATTTATCCAGACGCGCATCAAGCATCTCATCTGTCGTCATTTTTTTTACTTCTTTGAGAGACTTAACCAGGGCTTTTTTTAACGCTGCAATAGCTGTTTCATGATCCCGGTGGGCACCGCCGAACGGTTCCGGGATGATTTCGTCGATGACACCGAACTCAAGCAAATCTGTTGCCGATAGTTTTAACGCTTCCGCACAATCGGCTTTACGGGCAGCGGCTTTCTCCTGATCTTTCCACAGAATGGTAGAGCATGGTTCAGGACTGATGACGGAATACCAGGCATTCTCCATCATCAGGACCTGATCTCCTACCCCGATGCCAAGGGCGCCACCACTGGCACCTTCTCCAATAACGGCGATGATGATCGGCGTACGAAGCTGACCCATCTCGTAGATATTTCTTGCGATGGCTTCGGCCTGACCGCGCTCTTCAGCACCGGCCCCCGGATAGGCCCCCGGAGTATCAATGAGAGCAAGAACAGGCATATCAAATTTTTCACCGAGTTTCATGACGCGCATGGCTTTCCGATAACCTTCCGGACCGGCCATACCCCAGTTACGCATCACATTCTCTTTGGTATTCGTCCCCTTTTGATGCCCCACGACCACGACAGACTCACCATCAAGTTTGGCCATACCAGCCACCATAGCCTTATCATCCCCGAATGCCCGGTCGCCATGAAGCCCGAAGAAGTCCGTCAGCATCCCCTTGATATAGTCCAGTGTATGAGGTCGTCCGGCATGTCTGGCGATGAGTACCCGCTGCCAACGTGTCAGATTGGAATAGATTTTCTTACGCTGCCGAACCACTTCTTTTTCCAACCGTTTAATTTCGTCTTCCAGCGCATCCATATTTTCAGTAACCGCAAAGTTACGCATTTCCTCGATCCGTTTTTCCAACTCATAAATTGGTTTTTCAAATTCCAGAACAGGCCCATTGTGATTCATGATAAACTCCTGAAACAAATACATTTAATCGCGTTTCATCAACCCGCCCTTACTCAGGCCGCGTCTTATGATGCGCTGAAAAGACGCCAACGGATCTTCACCGACATCGACCAGAGAAACCGTTTCCAGGGAATCCGCTTTCTGGGTATCATCTGAGACCAACTTCAAACTGACGCCCAGCCGTGTACATGCAGAGACAAGATGTAGAATCTCCTGATAAGTCACAGAAGTAGAGGCGACAATAACCTCATCTATATGATGATAGTCCAGTGTATTCGATAGATGTCCATTCCCGTCAAACACTTCAATATCCTGTATTTTCGTGCCGATGACCTGTGGATCAGAATCCAGAAACGCCACCACCTGATATGGATCATGCAGACCATTTTTCATATTTGCCTGTATGGTCCTGGCCATCTCATCTGTACCGACGATCAGAGTACGGCGACGCGACGCGATCAACCTGCCGGCGATCCAACGCCAACCGGCGATGGTGACCAGATTCATCACCCAGGCCATTAGGACAACCGCCCGAGAAAACGCAAAGGCCGGCGTAAAAAAAGTGATGGCTGAGATAATCACGAACCCAATGGTTATTGCGGTAGCTGCCCCAGTCGCTGAATACCGCCGATGTCCATATAATCCGATCAGGTAAAGGCATGGCATCCAGACCAAACTATACGTTCCGTGTACTACTAAATAAGAAATTATGGTATGTTCGTCAAGGGATGTCAGGCTCCCGATACGAATTGT
This sequence comes from uncultured bacterium, assembly GCA_913051705.1. Classification (GTDB taxonomy): domain Bacteria; phylum JAAXHH01; class JAAXHH01; order JAAXHH01; family JAAXHH01; genus CAJXCW01. Next base: position 8,021 of record CAJXCW010000209.1, on the reverse strand, counting down.
TGTGGCTATGAGAGGCGTGATGTTAATGATGAATAAGTCAACCAGAGGCAGTGTCGTTTGTCTCAAGAGGCCGGTGGTTATGGAGGCAGCGCCTTTCAGGATAATTCCCAGAGTGATAAGCCCGTGGATCAACCAGGACATTATCCGTAGTCCATAACCGGAACGATGCTTTCTTGCAAAGAGATACATGGCACGGTAAAACTCAACGGAGAGGTTACGCGGGCTCTGTTTAGAACTCTCCCCTTTATAATGGACAATGCGCGTATCGGGAACGTAACAAACGCGCCATCCTTTTTTGCGCATGCGATAATGCCAATCCAGATCTTCCCCATACATAAAAAAGGATTCATCCAGCAAGCCAACATCGTCGATCGTTTCTCTGCGAACGACCATGAAGGAGCCGGAGACGGCATCTACATCGTGGGTCGTGTCAGGGTCAAGGTAGGTCATATTATAAGCGCCGATAAGCCTGTTCTTCGGAAAAAGACGGCTTAAACCCATCAATTTGAAAAAAGCGCTCATCGGGGTAGGCATGCTGCGACGGCACGCTAATTGTAATGAGCCGTCCGGGTTTAATACCTTGCAACCTGCGGCACCGACATCCGGATGATGATCCATAAAGGAGACTATCGTCCGCAGCGTATCTTCCTGTAGAAGCACATCCGGATTGACCAGACAGGCATACCGACCCTGGTACTTCTGTAAAGCCTGATTATTGGCTGTAGCGAACCCCGGGTTATCCTTGTTTTCAATGACGAGCACGTCCGGATATTGGCTCCGAACCATCTCCACACTGCCATCTGAAGAATGGTTGTCGACGACCATAACTTCGACTTTCAACTCATCCATAGACCGGGTAACAGATCGAAGCAATGCCTCGAGAAAGCCCCGTACGTTATAATTGACGATGATCAAGGACAGGTCGATATGTGTTTTCTGGTCGGACATGCGACGATTGTTCCTGTTCAATGTGTACTATGTACTTTGAGCTTCGATTTTTGTTAAAAGCCTTCGATATAACCCAAATGAAAAACTGCAACCCCATCTGGTATGACGCCATTTTGTTCCAGGATACGATCTCCATCGTAAATATCAGACATCCTTTTCAATGTATAGAAGCGCATAGCCGCTTCAAATCCATTGTGAAAGATATAAGCGCCGTGTAACCGCCGTGGGATGTTGAATACATATAGCGGGATGCCGGGCACAGTGGCCTTCGCGCCGACCTGCTCGACAACCCGGTCAGCGATTCGTCCGGCCTGGTCCCACCATCGTGTCTGGTCCAACGTCACCAACAAGGATAAGGCCACAGGTAAGGCCATCAGATATAGATGCCTTCGAGTGAACCGGCTCTTCCCCCATGTGTCCATCACCGCTTTGGCACCGATCACAAAGGCCAGAAAAAAACCAGCAGAAGGAAGATACATATAGCGCAAGCCCGTACCCTGCATCAGAAGATAAGGCAGTGCGGTCAAAAGTGCAAATGTCAGGCCGATTCTAGCCGTGGGGCCGCCGGTTTTTAAAAGGGCCCCCATTATGGTTACTAAGATAAAAGCGATAGAGAGAATGATAAGCATCATCCCGGTTGATATCGACCCTCCCGAACGGACTATCTGGGTCATGTCAGGATAGGTATCTGATCCGAATATATCCAGCAGGGATCGAACCGGTAGGAGGAGCTGTATCGAATATTGCCCCAAATTTTTTAAAATCAGAAAGGGATGTATACCAAACCCTATTTCCTGACTGGTCCACGGCCAATCCGCACCGACCGACCAGCGTACCGCAGCATACCCCATCAGGATAAGCCAGAACGGAAAGCTGACCCTGATACCATGCCGAACTCGATCCCTCGGTGATCCGGTTTCCCGGTACATGCCCAGAATTCCTACAACAAATGGAACGGTGATCGCTGTTTCTTTACACCATAATCCCAGTAAAAACAATCCCCAGGCTACCATGCCGGACTTCAAGTCCGACCGGAGGATTAAAAGAAGGATTGAGATATAGATGAGCGCCACGAGCAGTTCATTGCGGGCAGACACCCAGTACACCGGTTCGACATGAATAAAATGCACGGCAAAGAGCACGGATGTAGCCAGACTGATCCCAGGGTGACGGGAAATTCTACAGGCCAGCCGATATACGGCAAGACTCATGGCCAGGTGAAGCACGGCATTGAGCAGGTGATAACCGAATGGAGAGAGACCGTGCACTGCCTGGTTTGCTCCGAGCAGCAATCGAGGGATGGGCCGATAGAACCCTTTATGACCGGGTTCAGTAAAAAAAGTCCATACGTCTTCCACACCGGTAATACGCCCTTCTTCGATCAGCTCATAATCATCGGACACCAGGCCATCATTCAATGAGGGGAGTATGAACAGAAATCCGGCAAGGAGAAGGAGAGCGATATGTGCTTTTTGACTCGAATTATCAGGATGGGGTATGATCATCAATAAACCAATTCACATCAAGATCGGGGAATAGCGCATCCCGTCTTTCGCTGTTTAACAGGAATTGCCAATCATCCGGATCGAGATCTCCGGTCTTATCATATCCTTCCGCCATATCAGCAAGCCGCGTAAAGGATTCATGATGATTTTCAATGCGCAGGTTGGCATAATCGCGGGAGTGGGTCGTGCTGATGATAAACGGCCAGTCTGAAGATTGAAGGAGAAGGAGCTCACGCCCGGCTTGGGTGACCATACGTGATAATTTGGTATCCGACTTATCTCTGAGCAGGTGGGTAAGATGCTGCATGCGGGCTTCGTCTGCATAAATCAATTTCCAGGTCCATTCGGTATCCTGATTCAACCAGATATAATGATATCCGCATTCACCCCATGATCCTTCCGGCAGATAGGCCGTAAATTCTATTTGAAATCCATCATCCGCTAATTGTTCCGACAAAACGGGCGTTACCCCAACGGTTATACGGGGGGATCGGCCACTGTCGACTATTTCATTCAACATGGATAGAAGAGGAACATACGTCTCGGCCGCCGCTTCGTTCAGCCAGTCCGTTCCATGCGGCCAGCGTCCATGTGCGACCACATAGGCCAGCACTTCGAGCGCAATGTGACGTTGCAGGTAGACATGCCTATTTATTTTCCAGTGTTTTCGCTTTTTCAAGGTAGGCGTTCGCGCCCGCTCGCAGCCAGTGGTCATAGACGGTAAAGAAAAATTTAACACCGATTTCCATATGTGTTTCAAAGGTCTCTTCTCCGACGATAGACCCGGCTGTACGTCCTGAGGCGACAATGCGTTCGAGCGTCTCGCGCACGAGTTTCTTTGCCTCCGGATGATACATCTGTCCGGGATAGCCCATGGTCTGGGCCAGATCGCCGGGGGCCACGAAAAATACATCAATGTGGTCAACGCTGAGGATTTCATCCAGATTTTCGACGGCCTTGACCTCTTCGATCAGAATGACAGTCAGAATTTCATTATTGACGTTTTCGATAAACGTTTGATTATCGGTGCCGTATCCCCGCCGATTGGAATACATGCCCCGCATCCCCGCCGGCGCAAATCGGCTGGCCCGAACTACGCTTTCGGCCGCCTCTTTGGTACTCACATGCGGTATGACCAGTCCGCTGACCCCACAATCCAGCGTACGCCCGATGAGCCCTGCTTCGTTGGTATGCACCCGCATGACCGAGGCCATATTCCAGAGGTCGCACGCCCGGGATACATCACCGATCCGATCAAAGGTAATATCCCCATGTTCGCCTTCAAGCCAGAAGCCATCAAAACCGAATTGCCCCATAAAATCTACGGATTGCGCCGTGTGGCTGTGCCCACCCACCACATGGGCAACCTGCCCTGCTCTTATTTTTTCCAATACCCTGTTTCCCCGCATGGTTCCTTATCTCCTTTCCGATTTTCTAATTTAATTGAACAATTACCAAGCCCTGCATCTTTTACTTCCACCACCCTTCGATCTTCCCTCTCACCCCTTCATCTCAACTTACCCCTTGCCTGAATGGGCCATACAACTTCTACGACATCCTCCCGGATACCGTATAGATGGTCGTGTAAAAACAGGGTGACATCCGTGTAACCGACCATAAAGTCAATCGTATCTCCAACCTGGATATCGGTGTTCGGCGATTCGAAGATGACCGTGCCGTGTTCGGCGGAGGCGGTGACCTGTTTAACCCCTTTAACACCGATCGGAATCGGTTGATTGATCCAGACCGGCAGGCTTTTCCACCCGGCATCGGTTATCATTCGTTCCGGCGTGGGGCGGCTAGTCACGGTAACCCGGACGAACAGGGCCGGATCGGTCGAAACCCCCCAGGTTGAATAACTGGCATCATTGAAAATGGCGCCCCCGGCCTGGATCTCGGTGATGCCCTCGAGGTGCGGCGTGGTTTTATAGGTGCCGCTGCCGCCGCCGCTGACGATGTCGCAGGGCAGACCGGCACGGCGGATCTGTTGGGCCGTATCGACCATTTCACCCACAGCGCGTGTAATCTCTCCTTTTTTCCAGTCTACTTCCTCTTCCACACAGGCGTGCCCTTCCCAGGCCATAACGCCACATAAACGTAGTCCCGGCGTCTCATGTACCTTTCGGGCCAGAACAACGGCTTGAACACCCGGCGATACACCAGCACGATTCATCCCATTATTCAATTCGATCAGGATACCGACCTCAACCCTTTTTTCTACAGCCGCTTGTCCTAAATCAGCCAATGTCGCATCGCTGTCCACAGCGATTTTTACATCCACTCGATGGCACAGGTTTACTAATCGCAGGTATTTCCGGGGACCGACCACCTGATTGGCGATCAGTATATCCGTAATCCCGGCCGCCGCCATGATCTCGGCCTCACCCAGTTTGGCGCAGGTCACCCCAAGTGCCCCCTCAGCCATGGCTTTATGCGCGATGGCAGGCACCTTCACGCCTTTCGTATGAGGCCGCCAGGAAACACCAGCCTCACGGAAATAGGCACCCAATACTTCAATATTGCGCTCTAACTTGTCCAGATCCACCCATAGAACAGGCGTATCCAGTTTTGATTTATTCAAACCGATTTCATTCACGTTTTCACCTTTCGTTAAATGATCCCAGGTTAGATTACTCAAGGTAGAATTTTCCCTTGTTTTGACAAGGATTTTTTCGTATTGAAACCCCATAAAAGAAAACGATAATTACAGGTTAAGATCTATTCCGTACTGGTGGGGTTACAGATAGAAATCGCCTGTGACTGAAATTTTTATTGACATTACCTGGTGGGGTATTTAGAATTTTTTGTTTATTATGTTGAAGATAGAACAAAATCAACATCCCTAAGCACGGGCCCCAAAGTACAGACCCCAAAGTATCATAACTGATTCCTACGGGCTCTCAAGAGGAGTTCGTAGTTCACCCCATACCCGGATTAATTATTTCATGTCTACAACCAGCATGCATCCTATCTCAACTGAAGAAAAAGCTTTCTGGACTGATATCCGAAAACAATTCTACCTGCATGATCATGTGACGTACCTACAGGGCGGTTCGGTAGGCCCATCTGCAAAACCTGCCATAGAAAAAACCATCGAGCTGTTGAGAAAACTAGAATCGGATCCCCTCCAGATGGAAGAAAGCGATGTGTTGGGACCGCTCGTGGAAGAGTCGAGAGAAAAATTAGCGGCGTTTGTGGGTACGACGGCGGACCGGATCGCCCTGGTCCTGAATACCACCATGGGCATGAACATTCCAGGACAGGGCCTGATATGGGAACGCGGCACGGAAGTTCTTTTGAGTGACCAGGAGTATCCTGCCGTACGAAATCTCTGGGAATGGGTAGCGGAAAGAGATGGACTGACGCTCAATTATATCTCGTTACCCGTTCCGCCTGATTCGCCCCAGGATATTGTCGATGCCTATGCAGCGGGTATTAATGAAAAGACAAGCATCCTCGTTTTCAGCCATGTCTACTTTACTACCGGTCTGGTGACACCGATAAAAGAGCTGACCAGACTGGCCCATGATCATGATTGTGTGGCGATCATTGACGGGGCCCATGCGGTTGGTATGACGCCGCTGAACCTTTCCGATGTCGGATGCGATTTCTACACGAGCAGTTGTCACAAATGGTTGCTGGCGCCCAAAGGCGTAGGGTTTCTATATATGGATGCGAAGTATCAGAACAAGGTCCGTCCTGTCATCATCGGCCATAATATGCATGAATCGGAATCCGCGAGTCGGTATGATGTGAATGGAACGCGGGATGTGACCCACCATGCCTCTCTGGGCACGGCTATTGATTTTCAATCGGATATCGGTTGGGAAGAAAAAATCCGGCCTTATTGCCTCGGTATGGCCAAATACCTGAAGATCCAGGCCCTCGAACGCATTCGAGGTTCAAAGCTGACCATCCCGATGGATATCGAATCCTCAGCCTTTATTGTCAGCTTTTCCATCGACGGTATCAATCTCGGCAAAGTATGTCGGTATTTATGGGATGACTATAAGATTGAAGCCACTGCTAACGGGGCCAACGGAATGCAGTTCTTCCGGATGTCGATCCATTTTTATGCTTCGTATGAAGATATAGACCGGTTTATCAAGGCAGTAAATGAGATCATCGCCAAGTACGACGATGTTCATATAAAAGAAGCATAGGCAGGTGGGCAGGTGGGGTAAGGTAGGCTCATGGCGCGCTGTGAACATACCTATTTACGAACAAAATAAGCACAGAGTAAACATGACGCGTCCTAAGTTGTTGTTGCCCGGACCGATAGATATCTGGGAAGAAACACTCGAAGCCTTGAGCCGGCAGGTCCTGCCTCATTATGGCGATGATTTTAATCCCATATGGCTGGAAACAGTATCTATGGTCAAGGAGATCTTCCAGACCGAGAATGATGTAATAATTATGACGGCGCCCGGTTCCGGCGCTCTGGACGCGGCCGTGGCCAGTTTATTCGAACCACAGGATAAAGTGTTCGCAGTAAATAACGGTCCCTTTGCGGGTCGTCTGATAGAAATACTCAACGCGTATAATTGTGAGGTTATCCCGATTGACGGTGAATGGGGATTACCTGGTGATGTGGACAAAATGCGCCAGGCGCTGCACCATCACACCAATGTGGCTGGTATAGCTGTGGTCGCAAATGATACCGGCGTAGGGGTCCGAAATCCGGTAGAGGCATATGCAGAACTGGCCCGTGAGTTCGATCTGCCTATCTTCGTAGACGGCGTCTCTGCCATGGGCGGATATGATATTCCTGTGGACAAGTGGGGTCTTGATATAGCCGTCACTTCATCCAATAAAGCTCTGGAGACTGCCCCCGGTCTGGGTATTATTTCTGTGAGCGACCGAGCGTGGGATATCATCAATTCCAAAAATAAAGCTCATCGCGGCTGGTACTATGATCTGGGCAGGTGGAAACAGTTGATCGATCAGTCTCCGACAAATCCCTATCCGACCACCCAGGCTACCAGTCTCATCGTTTCCTTACACGCCAGCTTAAAGCGCATCATGGAGAAAGAAACCCTCAAAGGACATTGGGCGCGGTATGCCTGGGCCCAGTCCGCTGTCCGGACCGGTCTGCGTGCATTGGCCTGCCATCCTGTCGTTGCAGATGACGCCGCTTCATATACGGTCACCACCTTTCGCATCCATGAAGACATGCGAAGTGTGGGAGAATTGAGAGACTATCTGATAGCGCATCATGGGATTATGGTCGCCAATGCCATGGGCTCATTTGAAAACCGGGTTCTTCGTGCCGGTCATATGGGAAAAGCCGGCTCACAGGAATATATTGAGCCGTTTTTGCTGGGGGTCGAAGATTTTCTACGGACGGTTTACAAGAAGGACATCCCGCAGGGCCTGAGTCTGGAAGGGTTGAGGGAAACAACGAAACAACAAATCCCGAAGCGCTCTAAGTCATCGTCAGGTGGCCTACGTTAATAAATATACAAAGTACACACAATACTATGGATCCCCCCTTAAAGACTGCGGGGATGACACCCGTTTAACTCTTGTCGTGTACTATACTAAAGATAAAAACAATGTAATTTCGTA
>CAJXCW010000208.1 GCA_913051705.1 uncultured bacterium | reverse complement strand
GTGGAACGAATCATAGAAATGTGTTGAAATTCTAAACGCCCGTATGCCGTTGAAGGATACGCTCTGTGTTTGAATGTTGTATTCGGTCCACAGAATGTCTTTCAGCTTCCCGATATCGATCCCGTCTATCAAGAAAGAAGTGAGGAAGCCCGACATCTCAGGATCCATGGGTATGGTAAGGTGCGATCCGGCGATATCCTCCAGCACCCGCTCTTTGAGATACCGCGCCAGAGCCAGGCAGTAGGGCCGAATCTTCTCCTCCCATCCGATCTCCAACTGATAGTCTATCGCCGTGTCCATGCCGGCATAGTGCGTCAGGTCGGCGGTGCCGATCCTATCGTAACGGCTGGCGGTGGGCTCCGGCTTATTATTATGACCAATGATGAGCGGACGAAGGATATTCTGATAGGACGCATCGATGTAGACCATACCGACACCCTTGGGTGTCAGCAGCCATTTATGGCAACTGGTGACATAGAAGTCACAGGCGATTTCGGTGAGATTCACCGGTACCATGCCCAGGGCATGCGCCCCGTCGATAATCGCCATGGCGCCGTGGTCATGCGCAAGCCGGGTGAGCGCGCGGACGGGCGCCACCAGCCCCGTGGTGCAGTATACATGGCTGAATATCATCAGGCAGGTTTTGTCGGTGATCCTCTGCGCATAGGCATCGACGATATCCTGCGGGGTCTCCGGCGGTGTGGGCAGTGGAAATTTATGTAAGGTCAATCCGTCCCTATCGGCGATATATTCGAACAGGTTCTTAACCGCCGGATATTCCTGATCGCTCATGAGAATTTCACGGCCCCGCTCCCACGGCAGCCCCTGTGCCGGCAGATTAATACCCATGGTGGTGTTGGGCAACAGGGCAAGACGATCCGGATCAGCTCCGACAAAACGGGCCAGTTTGCTTCGTGCGGTTTCGATGATCGGACGGAGAAGCCCCTCGTGACGGTTGTTGAGCGGATCGGATTCGAACAGACGTAATAGATCAATCGTGCGTTCGATGGTCGGGCGGGCGGATGGACCTACCGAACCGCCCTGCAGATAGGTCGTGTCGTCACGCAGGTAAAACTGTTTCCGGATGTCCGCCCAGAAAGTAGCTTCTTCTGCGGATACCGGATGCTGACGCAGGTGCATAAAATCCCCTTTTGGTTAACCGTAAGTAAGAGCCTCTCGTAACAATTAATCAGACTTTCCAAAAAACGCAACAGGATTGCACACGCTACTTACAACTAATTTTCAACCAGCAGATCTACATCCTTTTCAGCCAAACTGCCTTTCTCTCGATAAAAAATGGTCTCTTGCACAAATATCCCTTACATTATCCTCAATTCACCCTATTTTATCATTGAAGGTAACCAGCGCTAACTGTTCTTTTCATCAATCCCCAAATCATAATTGCTGATCCCTACGGGCTCCAGCGAGCGCTACGCGGTTCAAAAATGCCTTTATCCCAATTGCAACTCGACCAGTTCCACCGTGATGGCTATATCATCATCCCTGATCTGTACACCGCCGAAGAGATGGATGCAGCCTGTGAAGCCATGGAACGTATCTTCTATCAGACATCCTATGCCGAATGGATCAAAGATTTTGATGCTGGAAAAGTAGACCAGGTAGGCGATGGATTTACGACCAAGCAGGATGAGATACCCACCCGGTCTCAATTCCCGGTAGGCAATAACGCCCTGGACCGGCTGATTGAAAGCGATGAATACCTCGATATCTTCGAACAATGCCTGGGCGACCGGGCCAGCTATTGTAACGCCCATCTCTTCATGCGTACCGGCCCCACGGACAAACGCTATCCCGACGAGACCTGGGACGGCTATCACATCGACCATAATACGAACTGCGTCCTGCCGCCATCGGTAGACACCGACCGCTTCAGCTACATCAATTCAGGCGTCTACCTGCACGATGTGGAAGACGACGGCGCGCCCATGCTGGTGGTCCCGGGTTCACACCTGGATATGTCGGATATTTTTGTCAAAGGCTATGAAATCGACAATATGGCCAGCGTCAGCCATATCCGCGATTTGCGCAAAGTGGAAGGCCTTGTGGAACCGGTACCGGCTACCGCTTCCAAAGGGTCAGCCCTATTCTATTCGTCCTACCTCCTCCACGCTGCTCAGCCGTTCCAGAACAAACGCAAACAACGTGCCTTCTGGAGCCTGTCCATGTCCCGCTCAGACGCATCCGCCTGGACCAAATTTGCCAACCCCTTCATGTACGGCGAACGTGAGTTCATGCTCCCTTTCACCACCCGGACTACCCCCCGCGTCCGAACCCTCTTCGGCTGGCCTGAGGTTGGCCACCCGTATTACACGAAGCAGACGTTAGGATTATTGGAACAGGCTTTCCCCGGTTTGGACACCACCCCATACCATCACTAACTCCTCCAACAAACGTTGATTTAAATATCCCCTTCCCCTTCATGGCAACGTAAGCCAGTCTTCAGGATGCGATTTCATCTCGATGCGCCTCGAACGAATACCGAATGACGGCATCGCGATCTATAAATCGGCGAATCAACCAGATACAGGCGATACGATCTACATGGGGCTGCGGACGCGTGACCCATATTTTTCCTTCTCTTCTTGCTTATTCAAAACTGTAAGTGTATCAGAGCAGTTCTTATTAAGTTTGACCTGAAGTAATAAATATTACATGGCAGGCAATGACTGTTTCTAAACAGGCATAAGGCATGGATTAAAATAAATGTGGTCATGTACTATGACTATTGACAGGGCTTCAAGGATTTGCATATTGTCAATCATTATTCTACAGTCATCGACTATCTGCAACCGCTCGACACTCCGGGGACCCATTCCATGCCTAACCAACTCAAACTCGCTTTTATCGGCTGTGGCGCCATCGCCCGTTTCCACCTCGACGGCATCAAGGGCCACGCCCCCCGCATCGATGTCACCACCCTGGTTGATCTCGATGAGACCAAGTCTCGGTCTTATGCTGCAGAAACCGGCGGCCAGGCCTTCACATCACTCGACAAAGCCCTCGCAGAGGGTGACTTCGACGCCGTCGATATCATGCTGCCCCATGACCTGCACGAAAAAGTCGCCATCCAGTGTCTGGAAGCCGGCAAGCACGTACTTTTAGAAAAACCCATCGCCCTGACCCTCGACGCCTGCGACCGCATCTTCGACGCCGCCAGGCCGGCCCCCGGTGTCTTTATGGTCGCCGAAAATTCCCAGTACTGGCCCGAAATCATCGAGGCCAAAAAGCACATCGATGCCGGGGCCATCGGCGAGATTATCACCGCCCGCGCGGCCTTCGTCTACGCATTTGACGAACATTGGTTTAAAGAGCAGCGCCCCTGGCGCTACGAGAAGGGACGCACGGGCGGCGGCATCGTCATCGACGGTGGTGCGCACTGGATCCGGCCCTTGCGGATGTGGATGGGTGAACTCAAGGAGGTCGTCGGCGTCCTCGGCTATCCGCTGGCGCAGATGGAGGGCGAGTCCCTGGCCCGCGCCCTTTTCCGTTTCGAGTCGGGCAAGACAGCCGTTTTCGATGCGATGATGATCGACACCACCTTCGCCCCCGAACCCTGGTGGCGGGTCACCGGTACAAAGGGTGAACTCACCATCAACGCCGGGCTTGACGGCGCCGATCTCTGGCTCTGGGATGAGAATAATCCCAAGGGGAAAAAACTCTTTGCCAGCCCCGGCTATCTCGATTCCTTCGGTCTCGAACTGGCTGATTTCGCCGCCGCCATCCTCGATGGCAAGCCCCTTGCTGCAGGTCCCGAACAGGCCCTGGGCGAGTTGCGTACGGCCTTGGCGCTCTATCGCTCGGTCGAGAGCGGCCGCTGGGAGCAGGTCTGGTCCTGAGGTCTTGTACAATCTCAGGTCAGATGCCCATCACACATCCGCCGAGGATCGCCGCGGAAACTCTCCCCGCGTACCCCAATCCAGCTCGGGACGCAGGTCGACTACCGCCTCCGCCAGTTGCCCCATGTATCGTCCGTCGACGGTCGCATCCAGGGTAAAGGCCTGGCGCCGGTATTTTGTGGATTGATCATCAGGTATCCGCAAAACAAAATCCACTACAACCTTTTCTTTGGGCGCGGCGGTCATGCGGCCGTGGTCCGGCGCCGCGGTCCAGCCCCTGGGCAGGACGAGCGAGTATTCCAGCGTGGCAGGTTCATCCCAGATGTTTTCGAACCATACCTGCATGCGTACTTCACCGCCCGGCGCTGCGGGCGGCTGGTACGGATACAGGAATACATAGTCCGGATAAACTGCTTCCTCCAGATTGTCGGGCGCCGCCAGTCCCCGCCAGTGTTTCTGCTCTTTCAGGCACCAGGCGTGAAATCCCTTCCAATGCTCGGGCGTCATATCGAACGGACCGCCGTGGCCCGGACACGTCAGCTCAGGCTGGTGCTCCAGATAGAGTTTACCGGTTATTTCGTGCGAATTCGCATGGACGTGGTTGCGCCAGATGTTATTCGATCCATACGTATCCTCTCCGCTTAGATTTACCTCGTCACCCGAAAAAGCCACCCGTTTTCCGTCTATGGTACCGAACATAGCCATATGGTAGTCTGCGTGGCCGGGCGTATGGAACACCTGAAATTCGTACTCTTCCCACCGGAAGGACTCTCCCTGCTCCAGACCGCGTTCGACCCGGATAGGTTCGGGATACGTACAACCGAGTTTATATCCGTGGGGGTGCTCAAGGATGTCGGTCATATTCTCATAGCACCATACCCGCGTGCCGTGATGCTTCTGTAGGTACGGCAGTCCGTTTACGTGGTCGTCGTGGTAGTGGCTGGGAAGGGCCAGGTCGATCTGTGTCACCCCGAATTTGTCGCGGAGGATATCCAGGTTGTGTTCCTGCATACGGAGTCTGTTGCCCGCCTCGAAAAGGATGTTGAACGAATACATGAACGTAAAACTCTGTGAGCCGTAATCCACGAACAGCGCCTTGCCGCTGTCGCTGACGATGATCCACGTATTCGAGCAGCCGGGGATCTGGATCAGATGCGGCAGGATGGATCGGGGACCTACATCATGGGTCGGCGTGGTGATGCCCCAGCGGTGGCGCATGTATTCTCGAAATTTCGTCTCCAGGGTCTGTAACGCCGTCGCTGTATCATCGAAAGGATCCCCGTGCGAAGGACACATCATATCTGTATTGTGTTCCCGCATCTTAGCCAGGGCATACACCATATAATCGCATCCGTCTCCGGCGCCATAGGCATACTGCAGGTCGTAGAGGGTCTGCACCTTGCCGGGCGCGGCGATAAGATCCCCGCTGAAGGCGACGCGGACGCCGTCGATCTCGGCGATCAGGGCGATATGGCCGATGGTATGGCCTGGCGTCGGCTGTATGTAGAAACGGTATGGGCCCCATACGAAGGTTTCGTAGTCTTCCAGCACCCGGTCGGTACGGACGCTCTCGGCCAGTGTAAAAAAAGTCTGCCGCACATCATAGATATCATAGATCTGCCGCGAGCCCCAGAAAACCTCTACCTCTTCGAAATAAGGCTGTTCATAGGCAGGTACTGCGATCGGGATATGCCGTTCGTTGGCCAGCGCGTCGCCCTGACACTGATCACGGTGGTGGTGTGTATGCAGAATCCAGTCGACGGTGGTGATTCCCAGGTCGCCCAGATGATCAAGAATGCGACCGCTGCCGAAGTCGATCAGGACCGCATGCGTTCCGTCTTTCACCACATACACGTTGCAGGTATCCTGAAACCGGTACAGATGTTCGGAGATTTTCTCTATCATGGGCATCCTCCAAATACGGATGTCTTGGGTATGATGGGTCTATGACGATGAAGATGATGTTCATCGTTTATTCCTTCGGCCAGACGTAATCTCTGAACGCTATGTTCATCGTTTCCCGATGTAAATCCGGGTAAAGTCTATCGGGGAGGGTTTTCCGTGGCGATCGAGTTTGTTGCCCTTCACCCAGGGTCTGCGCAGTTCGATATTGTCCGGGTGGAAGACAAAGCCGCCGGCGTAGTCGTTGACCAGTGTGCGTTCCGCCTGGCGGTAAAGCTGTGATCGTTTCGCAGGATCAAGTTCTGCTGCTGCCTCGATGACGATCCGATCGAAGATGTCATTGCTCCAGTCCTGCCGGCCGTATCCCATCGGCTGTGAGCGCCAGATCATATCGAGCATATTGCGCGGGTCAACGTAATCCGCTACGAATATGATTAAACCCAGATTCATGCGCCAGTTGTACAGGTTGTTCATATATACCGAGCGATCGGCGGCACGGATGGTTACCGAAATGCCGATATGCTCCTTCAGCATACCCTGCATGGCCTCGGCAACCAGTTGCAGCGAGGGCGTAGGCGCGCGGAGCCACAGTTCCTGCTTCGGAAATCCGCGTCCATTCGGATAGCCGGCTTCGCGTATCAGTTGTTTTGCCCGCGCCGGATTGAATCCCTGCTCCGATTTGAACGTCGAGTCGGCATAATCCTTGAAACCAGGTGGAATCATAGAATAAGCCGGCACGGCCGTGTCACGCAGAATAACACGGGTGATGACATCACGGTTGATGGCGCGTGTGAACGCTTCACGGACACGGATATCGTTGAACGGCGGTTGTTCCGTACGGAAAAAGAGATACCAGGAAGCCCGGGCGGGCACACGGGTCAGGCCGGGTTTGAGCTGAGGGTCATTCTGGATACGGCTGAGATCGGTGATATCTACCGTCTCCACATCCACTTCTTTATTCTCATAGGCCAAAATTGTCGAGGTGGCGGATTCCCTGAACGGATGAATCACCTTTTCCAGATACGGTTTGTGCGGACCGTTATAGTTCGGATCGGGCACAAACACCATCCGGGTACCCGTCGTCCATTCTGCCAGTTTAAAACCGGAATTGGACACGATATTCTCCGGCATGGTCCATTTGCGTCCGAACTTTTCGACCTGCCAGCGTGGTACGGGGTAGACATCACCGAAAGAGACGATGTAAGGAAGATAGGGCGAGGCCTGCTCCGTCTCGATGACAAGGGTAAGGTCATCGAGCGCCCGGACCCCGAGCTTTGTCATATCGGTCATCGTACCCTGGCTGAGGGGTTTGGCGTTCTTGAGGTCGTAGAAAAAGAACGCATAAGGATTTGCCGTTTCCGGATCAAGCCGTCTGCGAAAGGTGTACACATGGTCATGTGCGGTGACCGGCCTGCCGTCGCTCCACTTTGCCCCCGGTCGCAGTAAAAACGTCCATGTCTTTCCGTCTTCAGAGACCGAGTAGGTTTCGGCGCCCGCCGGAACGGGATCCCAGTTTTCGTCGCGCTTCAGCAGCGTCTCAAAGGGAAGGATAGTGCCTTCGGTATCATATAGATTGACCGTCGCATCCAAGGTCCGGGGTTCGGGACTCATGACCCGAAATACCTGCTGATCGAGCGGGGCGGCATCCGGCGGCAGCGTTCTCCCGATGGAATTCACCCTCGAGGTCGAGATGGGACCTGGTTCTGTATCACCCGTGTTTTCACCGCAGGCCAGAATGGCTGTCACCAGTACCCCTGCCGCAAGCCATGGGTATCGCATGAATTAATCTCCTCAAAGAATGGTTTGAAAACGCACCTTATAGGCGTTCGTTAATATCGTCGTTCCATTTTTCCGACCGGTACCTCGATCAACGCTGGTTTGTCGGCCGCCAATGCGTCACGCAGGCTGGATTCCAACTGCGCCGCGCTTTCCGCGCGTACACTTTGCACACCGAAGGCCTCGGCCATTTTTACAAAATCCGGATTGTGGAGCCTGGTACCGATCACATGGCCGTCATACTCTTCTTCCTGAGCGCGCATAACGTTACCATAGGCGTGGTCGTTAAACACGATGGCGACGACATGGATGCCGTATTGAACGGCTGTGGCCATTTCCTGAGCGTTATACAGGAACCCACCGTCACCGGAAATCGATACCACGGCTTTATCGGGCCTGGCTATTTTGGCCCCGAGTGCTAGGGGATAGACACATCCAAGGTTTCCGTGTGATGATATGTAGGTCCGTGGTGTATATCCGTGGAAATAATTCCGGCTGTAGTACCCCATCTGATTCATGCCCGCGACCAAAACGCCATCATCCGGCAATGCCGCACGAATCGCGTCGATGAAGTCCCGTTGCGGTTGAAGTTGTTCTTCAGGGCCAAAACGGTGTGCATTAATCGTCTGAACTTCCTCTGCAACCCCATCTTGCCGCGCCGGTATCGCCCCCGCAACAAGACGCTGTAGCATCCCCATACATTGCCTGGCATCCCCGACGATACCGTATGTATTCGTATCTTCCTGGGCAATCTGCTCCTCGTCCAGATCAATCCGGATTACTTTTTGGCTATCTGTCACGCCGATGTAACCGGCGCCGGCGCCCACCACCAGGATCACATCACGTTGATCCAACCAGGTCTTATGACCTTTGTAAGCAGGGTTCGCCATACCCAAGGATAGGGGATGTCTATGAGATACGATGCCTTTGCCCTGGCGCGTGGTAACCACGGGCGCTTGCAGATGTTCCGCCAGATCCTGTATTTCAACACAGGCATCGGATGCACCGAGACCTACCCAGATAAGGGGTCGTTTCGCCTCCGCCAGCAGACGCGCGGCGTGTTCCAGACGATCCGGATCGCCAGGGGGCGGGGCGTAGGATTCTGATTCAAGCAGTGCCACCTCAGCCGTAGCCGCAAAGGTCGTCGATGCAATCTCAACAACCACCGGACGTCTGCGGCCCGTCGTGAGATGCCGGAAGGCCTCATGGACCACCCCGGGAATGTCGGCAGGAGACTCAGCCCGCCCTGCCCATTTGGTAATGGGTCGAAGTAACTTCAGATCTTCCTCGGCAGAAGTTGCCGACCCATGGCTGTAATGGGGGGCGCCGGTGATGACCAGGACAGGCATCGAAGCGTAGTAAGCTGTAGCAAGGCCAGGGGTGGTATTGTAGAACCCGGGGCCCGGCACCACCAATGCCGTCCCTACCCCGCCACTCAACTTCGCATAGCCATTAGCCATGTAGCTGGTCACCTGTTCATGGCGTGTGGTGATGTAACGAATGCCCGGTTCCTGATAAATGGCATCGATCGCCTCGTATTGCCCGGCGCCCGGTAGGCCGAATATGACCCGCACTCCTTCCCGATACAATGATTTTGCCAACGCTTCCCCGCCGTCCATTATCGACATGGTGATACCTTTCTATAAACATATATTGTTGACTAAAAAAGGGCTTTTATAACTATATATAGTAACATAAAGTTCGATTTTACACCTTTTACGGTGACAGCGCAAGCGTTTCTATTTATCTTGTATTCTCTTCATGATATAGTATATGTTACCCATGCCTGATTCTTACAACTCCCCCCGTGTAACTCAATCGCTTGTGACGCCCCGTGCCGTGGGCATGGGGCTCAGTCTTGCCATTCTGCTCAATATATGGGTGCCGTTCGGGACCTATATCCTTCATACGTCACGCATGTCGGTCGGTCATCTTCCGATTGCGGCGTTCATTCTGTTTCTCGCGGTCCTCTTCATCGTCAATCCGCTGCTTCGGCTGCAACGCCCCGATAACAGCCTGACAGGCGCCGAACTCACCCTGATTTTCTCTATTCTTCTTATCTCCAGCCTGATTCCCGGCAAAGCGTTTGTGTCTTATTTTTTGACCATCGTTTCCACGCCGTTCTATTTTGCCGCCCCGGAAAATCAGTGGGAGACGTTGTTCTTTCCCTATCTACCGGAATGGCTGATCGTCAGCAATGAAGGCAATGCCATGGGCTGGTTTTATGAGGGGCTTCCTCAGGGGCAGATGATCCCCTGGGCGCCGTGGATCATCCCCGTATTCTGGTGGATGACCTTCTTTGTCGCCCTGTTTTTTGTCGGCGCCTGCACGGTGGCGATATTCCGCAAACAATGGGTCGAGTACGAACGACTCACTTTTCCGTTGGTTAAGGTCTCGCGTGACCTGGTCGCCGCAGCGCAACAATCCGGTCCCTGGCCATCCATGGTAAAGGATCGCCTGTTTCAGGCGGGGTTCGTTCTGGCCGTGTCCATCGCCGTATGGAATATCTTCGGATTTTTTCAGTGGGTGCCGCCGCTCCCGATAGGTACGTTTATGCCCGCGCTTCAACTGGATCCCAGTATCCCGCCTGTTCCGCTTCGTATCAACCTGTATATGCTCTGTTTTGCGTTTTTCATCAACCTGGATATTCTGCTGAGCATCTGGGTGTTCTTCCTGCTCGGTATCCTGGAAGTCGGCGCACTGAGTCATATAGGTCTCAATGTGACCGGCAGCGCGCCAGGTGGCAGTGGCGGGGTAAATTCCCAGTTTTTCGGCGGCTTT
>CAJXCW010000207.1 GCA_913051705.1 uncultured bacterium | reverse complement strand
TACCGCGTGAAAAATCGAGGCGATATCGGAGACATCGAGCAGAACCCCGCCGATCTGGCGACTATCGCCGATTATCCGATGTTGACGGCGATGCTGGCCCCCCGGCCGGCCCTGCTTCTGTACAATCAGGATGACGACTGCTGCTTTCAAACCCACCGGGCGAAGCCGTCGGTATACGATCCGATATGTCCCCTGTATGAGGCGCTCGGGCTGGCCGATGCATTCCAGTTCCATAATAATGTCGATCCAGGAACCCATAACTATGATCTGGACAACAGGCAGCAGTTCTATCGTTTTTTCAACCGGCACTTTCTGTCCGACACAGATATTCAGGATGATGAAACCCCCTCAGATAACGAAGTCCTTTCTGAAGAAATGTTGATGGTGGGGCTGCCAGACCACAATGCCGACTTTGTTTCTCTGGCTGCCGTACAGGCGAAAAACTTACCGGAATCATCCTTTCCAACAGGTGCACCGGATGAAATAGAACATTGGCAGGGCGAAGCCAGAGATCGATTGCGGGAGGTGCTGCGTTATCCTTCCATGGCGGTCAGTAAGCATCAAACTTCACCGATGGAAGCGCAGGATGGGTATCTTATCCAGCGGCATCAACTGCAGATGACCGGAGGATGGCACATCCCTATTGTTGCTGTGTCGAAGAACGATAAGCATGAGGAAACCCATATCATCATCACGGACAAGGGCAGAGAAGGGGCTACATCGTATATCCCTTCAACCGTCGATGGGAACACCTGTGTCCAGACAGCGGATTTATTATTACAGGGCGAATGTCGACCGGACGTATTCCCGGCGCACCAATGGGCCATGATGGCTTCCGCCGCGGGAGAACGGTTTCTGGGTATACAGGCGGCGCAACTGGCGGCGCTCATACACTGGTTGCCTGAGCAACGGATCACCCTCACCGGTGCAGGACCTGTTTCCGGCGTTGTGACTCTGCTGGCCGCGGCGCTGGCCGAAATACCAATTGAGCGGATCTATCTGTATGATAGTCTGGTCAGTTTGACCCAATTGTTTGAACAACCGGATCAGTATGACCAGATGCCGTCTCTGTTCTGCTTTGGACTTCTGAAATACTTCGATATCAAGGAACTGATCGCCCTGGTCGCTCCCACGTCTGTTATTGTTGATTGAATTTTCCGCTCGAGCGGAAAATTCAGTTTGACGCCATCATTGATCGAGGTCCACCAGCGGAATCTTGCGTATCCATCAAATATTTATTATAATAAGTGGGTGGAATAGGCGGGTTTAAACAAAGGAGTAGCAACACATGAACATCAATCTTGCTCCAGAGATATAAGAAGCACTTATAAAACGAGCATTGGAACTTGGAACGACACCGGAATTATTGGTGGTGGACAGCCTGAAAGAGCAGTTTGTTGCCTCCAAAAGTGTATCAGACCAGAACGGTGACCATAAGACGCTTGCCGATTTCCTCGGTGATCATATTGGAGTACTCAGTAGCGGAGAATACATTAAGGGGGGAGCACGTATGTCTGAGGGTCGTGGCGAGCAATTCACCCTAGCGCTGCTCAAGAAACGTGAACAAGGTCATTTATGATCCTCACGGATACCGGTCCACTGGTCGGCCTATTAGACAAAGACGACAGCAATCTTGCCTTGTGCAGATGATCTCGCACCAATTGCCTCCTGAACCCTTAATAACGACCTGGCCTTGTTTTACGGAAGCAATGTACCTCCTCGGCGCTATTGGCGGCTTTCGTTATCAATCCGCTCTCTAACACTTACAGTCATCCGAACGACTCATAATCTATATACCATCCGCGTTGGAAGTAGACCATATAATGGTGTTGATGGAGAAATATTCGAATACCCCAATGGATCTGGCGGATGCCTCTCTCCTCTCTCTCGCTGAAACCCATGCCTTCACACGCATCTTTACCATCGATTCAGATTTTAATATCTATCGCCTTAAAGATGGTAATGCACTTGAGATTATTCAATAGGGGTATCCTTGTTGTAAGAATACCCGCAAGCATAGGCAGTAGAGAAAACGGCGCATGATAATTCGAGCTTGGTTTTAATTGGCGATCAATTGGATACAATGGCTTTACTTTCGATGACACGTAGCGGCATCAATCAACAAATCACTCAATCAACAAATTGCCTGGAGAAAACATGAGCGCTACCTTTGGTGACGTGGTAAAACAGAAAGTCGATGACCTGGCGACGCAGGGCAAAGATGCCAATCAGATCGCCAAAATCGTATGTGACCAGGACCCCGACGGGCATAACTACGGCATCGGTATTGTACTCGATGATCAGGGACAGGCCTGGCCTACCTCCCATACCATGCTGACGTATCTACGATCAGAGTTAGACGGCAGTCTGGCCGGTAATTATATGAGTTCCGCAACGCTAGGCGCCTCGTTGAAAGAGGCGGTCTTACGCTGGCAGAGGGTGCCGGAAACGCATTGGGATCGATTCAGTCTGTTAACGCCGTCCGATGCGGGCACCGGGGCGGTGATGACCAGTATCGAGATGGCCCTCTTGATGTACCCTGATTTGAAGGCCATCGGCGTAGAGAAACTGTCCTGGCCTGCCTATAAAGCGATTGCGCGAACAAATCGTATTGGATTCGAGGAATATGCCATAGGGAGCGTGGTAGATCAGCCTGCGGTATTTCCGGTATATCAGGCGGGGCCTATGAATACGACCGGCCGCGTCCAACCGGCTGAGACCATGCAGGAACGGGCGCAGGCTGCTGCCGTCTCCGGGACGCCTGTTCTCTTGGATCGGGCCTATTCCGGATTTGAATATGCCAGGGTGAGCGATATACATCCCTATGATCAGCTGATGCGCATGAGCTACGAGGCGCAGATTAAACCGTTTATTGATGCCGACGTACCGTTCTGGGTATCGCTCAGTCCGACCAAAGCCTTTGTAACCTTCGCCCTTCGTCCCTGCGGAATGGTTCTTCTTTATATGCCGGACACGGCACGAGATGATGAGGTGATGCTGCTGGCTAATGCCATCATGCGTGCCAGGGGTTCCTCCTTCGAGCATCCCAGCACCAGGGCGTTTGCCAAAGCGCTGGTGCATGATATCGCCGGATTGGAGCAAGAACATCATGCCGTAATCAAGAGGCTGGCTGTGGCAGAACGGTTATGGAAGCGCCTGGCGTCAGGCACGCCTCTGGCCGACCAGTTTTCGGAGGACTATGCCGGTCTCTTCCGTAATCCGCAGGCGAGAGAGGGGGCTCCAACCGCTATTTACGACGCCCATCTGTATCCCGTATTCACCCCGGGACGCTGTCGTCTCAATGTGACAGGCATCCCTGCTGATGAAGAGACGGCCCGGCGGCATGTAGAAGTGTTTGCGGGGCAGATTTATTAAACGAGGTAAAAACGAAGGGAAAAGATGAAACTGCAGCCACCCCCTGATGCCATCCCACAGACAGCCCTGTACCCCATGTTCCGAGGGGAGCGGGTGATTGAATTTGTCGAGAAAGAGGTGCCGGAGCCGGAGGCAGAACAGTTGTTGATCCGGTGTCAGGCCAACGCATTGTGCGCCTCGGATTTTGGACAGTATTATAACGGGTCGAACATTACGCCGGGTCATGAAGCGGCAGGTGTGGTAGTTGCTGCGGGACCCGATACGCGGATAATCGTGGGTACATCCGGCGTCGTATTTCTGATGGACTTTTGCGGACAGTGTCGCCATTGTCATATGGGGATCACCAATATTTGTCTCAACAAACGGGCAGACTATGGGTTTTCTCATGATGGCGGGTATGGTCCTTACGCGCTGATCAATGAAAATGTGTTTTTCCCCACGGGTGATGATATCTCTCCCGCTGAAGCGACCCTCCTGCTGGATGTCATGGGAACCGGCGGACATGCCAACAGACGCGCGCAGCATGCCCATCCGAATATCAGTTCGGTGCTGGTCACCGGTTCCGGGCCCATTGGATTGGGCGTACTGGCTATGGCCAAGTTGCTCCTGGGGGAAGATATGCCGGTGCTGATCACCGATATGGTACCCTATCGACTCAAACTGGCCGAACGACTTGGCGGGTTACCAATCAACGTCGAGGCGTCCGATCTGGTGGATGGGCTAAAACATCATGGGTTTGATGCCGTGGATGTGGCGATCGACACCAGCGGCGCCACGGTTGCCCGGCGTGCCTCTATGGATGTCCTGGCTCGCCGGGGCGTACAGGTGTGCGTGGGCCACGGTGGTGAGTTGCTGCTGAACGTTTCCCCGGACCTTATCGGCGGTGAGCGTACGGTCATGGGCAGTGAGTATTTTACCTATCAGGAATTGCCTGAAAGTTTGAAGCTGCTCCGGGAACACAGGGATTATTTGAACCAGATCATTACCCATCGTTATCCGGTACAGGAGATCGGTGAGGCATATAACAAATTCGTGGCTCGCAGTACGGGTAAGGTGATTGTGGAACAGTGAAACAGCAGGTCGGCAGGTGGGCAAAAGTGTTCCGTAGAGCTGCAATTCGTAGGGGCGTATTTCAGCCCGGCGTAGGCCGGGAACCAGCGTCTTTTGACAACGGCGGAGTCATCGGATTAAGCGGGAAAGGCACTGGACCCCGGCTTTCGCCGGGGAGACGATCTTTCTCGTTTCGACGCCTGCTCAGAAATAACGCTAAACATATTTCTGCTCATTCCCATCCCATTTCAAGGTCGCTATAAATGAATAACTCAATAATCAAAATAGCCCTGGTTGGCGCCGGAGGTTGGGGCCGTCAGCATGCACGGATTCTGGCGGGACGACCGGATGTCGAGTTTTGCGGGATAGCAGGACGTACGCCTGAAAAAACCAGAGTACGGGCAGAGATGTATGGCGTGCCGTATTATACCGATATACAGACTCTCCTGGAGAAAACCCGTCCCGACCTGGTCAGCCTGTGTTTGCCGAGCAAAGGCCATTTCGATGCCACGCTGGAAATTATCCGCGCGGGATATCCCCTGCTGGTGGAAAAACCACTCGTGTTCTCCCTGGATGAGGCGGACGTCCTGCTTCGGGAAGCGGCACAACGGGACTTATTTTTCGCCATTAATTTCAATCATCGATATGCCCGGCCTGTACAGATGGCGCAACAGGCGATTCAGGACGGCCGGTTAGGCCAGGTGGTCCATGCCCTATGGCGTTTTGGCGGAGAAGGTGGTTCTTGTTTTGATCATGATAATTTGATCGAGACGCAGTGCCATGGCTTCGATATGCTGGAATTTCTTTGCGGGCCCGTTGATTCGGTAGCCGCCCAGATGACGGACATGACCGGCAAAGGATACAGTACGCTTTCTGTAGCCTTACATTTTGCCACAGGGGGCGTGGGGGCGATGATCGGCTCGTACGATGCTTCTTATGCCTATCCGGACACCCACTTACTGGAAATCAACGGCACTTCAGGGCGGATCGTGGTTGATGATACGGTAAGGCGTTACTCGTACCAGGCGGTCGGCAACGAGACCGCAGAAGTCTGGCAGGCAGGCTATTTTAACGATGAAGACCGTGAATTCCATAAGACATTCGACAAGTACTTCGATGTAATGCTGGATGCCTTTCGCAAGGGGAATCCCCCTCCGGTCCCTGCACAGGCCGGCAGGCGGGCGTTAGCACTGGCGCAGGCCTGTATTCAGTCATTCGAAACAGGGGTAAGGGTGGAGCATATAGCATACGGATGATGCGGATGTATCGATGTTATTTTTCAGGGGATTGCCGGGCAAGAACATGGTAAACTTTCTGGCGGCCGACACCAAGGAGGCGAGCAGCAGCGGCCATGTTTCCATCCGATTTCTTGAGTGCACGGCGGAAAAGGTAGACCTCCGCATCTGCCAGGTTAAAGGGAATATCATCTGCAGCGTTGATGTGTATTGATGATCCGTCCGCCATTGTCGGCTGAATAGGTGATAATCGTCCGGTGTCAAAGGGGATATGCTCCGGCAGGATCTCGCGGCCGCTGCACATGAGAACGGCCCGTTCCATCAGGTTCTTCAATTCCCGTACATTTCCAGGAAAAGAATAGGCTTGCAAGGCGCTCAATATGTCCGGACTCAGGGTGGGCGGATCGATATTCATCTCTGTAGAAAACAGGCGAATAAAGTGGTTTGCCAGAATCGGTACATCTTCCGGAAGCTCACGGAGGGTGGGCAGCGTGATCGTAAACCGCGCCAGACGGTAATAAAGATCCTGACGGAAACTGCCCTCGGCAATACGCGTCTGCAAATCCTGATTGCTGGCAGCGACGACCCGCACGTTGACCTTTTTTTCTGCCTGATCTCCCAGTCGTTGAATACATTGTGTTTCCAGAACGCGTAATAGTTTCGCCTGAAGATCCAACGGCATACTACTGATCTCATCTAAAAAAAGAGTCCCGTCCTCCGCCGTTTCAAAGTATCCCTTGTGATCATGTGCCGCCCCGGTGAACGCACCGGCACGATGGCCAAACAGCAAAGATTCAGCCAGTTCTCCAGGAATGGCTGAACAGTTGACCGGAATAAACGGCCTGTTCTGATTCGGGCCACGCCGATGGATCGCCCGGGCAATCAGTTCCTTTCCTGTACCGCTTTCGCCTGTAATCAGTACGCTGACCGTATGAGCCTGGCTCAACGGCGTCAGATTACTCAAAATATTCTGCAGCGTCTTACTCCGGGTGATGATACCGTCCACATCCCAGTGTTCGTCCTCCTGCCGTTCTATAACCGTCAATCGATCGGTCAGTTTTTCGCGTTCTTTTTCTGCGTGATCCCGCTCTTCGATGGCTATTTTCAGGGCTTTGTTCTGGCCTTCCAGCTCATCGTTCTTTTCATCCAGCAAACGAATCATCTGATGCAGATCCAGGTGGGTTCTTACGCGGGCAAGCACCTCTTCCACCGCATACGGTTTTATAAGATAGTCCACCCCACCATATTGGAATCCTTTAATCACGGTTTTTTTATCATCCTGGGCGCTCAGAAAAAGGACCGGAACGGAACGGGTTCCTTCTCTGGATTTCAACTGCCTGCATACTTCAAAACCATCCATCCCGGGCATCAGGATATCAAGCAGAATCAGATCCGGCTTTACGCCGTCTACAATGCGGAGCGCTATTTCACCACTGGGTGCGACAGACACATTATATCCGGCCGATTCGAGCGTTGTTTGCAACACTCTCAAGTTGGCTGGAACATCGTCAACAATCAGGATGGTCCCGCCGATGGGCTCTGTGTATGATGGAGGCGTGGGGGGCATTTAGTGATTGGTGAATGAGTGATTGGTGAATGAGTGATTGGGTGATTAGAAAAAATGGTGATCGGGTGACTGGGCTCTGAATTTGAGTTTGTCTTTTCGATCACCCAATCACCCAATCACTAAACCAAGAAGTGCTCGCAACGTGTCCGCAGGACACGTTGCGAGCACCATTTCCTTATGTTTGGTTCAGGGTTCAAGACTTTGGACGATTTTGGTGATGCCCGGCATATCGAAGCGGCGATTTAACCTGCGCAGGTGCCGTGCCAGGCTACGTTCTTCGTCTCCCAGTATTTCCATCTCGCCGAGACAAACATCCAACTCTGTTACTTTATAAAGGTCTGCTGCTTCAAGGAGACGACCCCGCATGGTCTCAGGCAGACGGACGTGTATGTTGCCCACATCTATATCTGCCGAATCACCCTCTGGTTTTTGCAACTCGATGGTGTCGAACTCTACATTCAAGGTCTTCTTCAGGCAGGATACCAACCGGTCGATTTTGAAGGGCTTCTCTATAAAATCATCTACGCCCAAATCCAGAATACGATCTTTATCCTGCTGAAAAACAGAGGCGGAGACCATCACAAGGCGGTATTGATCCCGACCATACATATCCCACATGCGCTGGGTCGCCGTAACGCCATCTACGCCCGGCATTCGTACATCCATAAAAATTATAGACGGCATCCAGTCCCGCAGAACATAAAAGGCCTCCGAGGCGCCGTCAGCCACCCGAACCTCCATCCCCATATCACTCAATATCCGACGTAAGACATCCCGATTCAATGCGTTATCATCAACAATAAGTGCTGATAAGGGGGTGTCTGTGTTTAATCGATATATCGTATCCTGATCGATATCCAGCAAAGGTTTCTGGGCCGGCGGAAGGGTTAATTCAACACGGAAACAGGTGCCGACATCCGGTTTCGATGTCACCTCAATGGCCCCATGCATTAATTCCACATGACGTTTCGTAATAGAAAGCCCCAGGCCGGTCCCTTCTGCCTGGTCGCCATGATGCGATTGATTAAACGGTTCGAAGATAATTTTAAGACGGTCTTCCTCTATACCGCGCCCGGAGTCTTCCACCTCGATGACGTAACGATCTTCAGCATGCCGTTGTAACCTCAACGTAATGGAGCCGCCATCGGTGAATTTCACGGCATTACCGCATAGATTGACGAGGATCTGTCTAATTTTATTTTCATCACCGTGAACGGGAATCATTGGATCTTCAATCGTCTCCACGCGCCATGCCAGACCTTTTTGTTCGCATCGTAGCCGGAACATATCGGATATTTGCCGGATGACGGTCTGGATATCGAAATCGACCGGTTCCAACTCCATCCTTCCGGCTTCTACCCGTGAAATATTGAGCACGTTGTTGATGAGGGTAAGCAGGTGTTCGCCACTATCGCGTATGGCCTGGAAGGCCGACTGCTGATCTGCTGTCAGGCTGGTCTCCCGCTGCAGAATCTGCGTATAACCCAGAATCGCATCAGCGGAGTTCTGATTTCGTGACTCATGTTGGCCAGAAAACGGCTTTTGGCCTGATTGGCTTCCACCGCGAGCATCTTCGAATGTTCCGCCTCGCGGCGAGCATCATCGAATGCCCGATTGACATTCAATAGTTCGTCATGTTCCCGCCGCACTTTTCGTGTGCGTTCAATGACTCGGATTTCAAGCGCATGGCTGCGGCGTTCGAGCCGACGGGCACGGCGTGTATATACCACGCCTAAAACGAATAGGACGACGACGGCAATAATCAGGATAACATATTCCATCAGGATGCCTTTTTATGGCGATGAGGCAGAAGACCGACTGATCTATGAAATATGATCATTTGATGGTGAATTTCAAAATAGTTTTTAGGTCAATATGATTATTTCAGAACAGCAAATGGAAAATGGAGATGTATTCCTTCTTGCCTGAACCGACTCGCCGATATATTTTGTGTTGGCTTTAAATAACTCTTTCATTGCTCCACCACAATATAATAACAAAGGATTTTATGATATGGCACAGGTCAGCATCATTCGGCACAATCCGATAGCCATTTTTTCCAACCCGACGGAAGTGCTCGTCAAAGACGATCACAATCATGTTTTTCGACTGATTGAACCGAGCGGCAACGTAGGCACCCAGTATCCGAATGACATTGGGTCCGAGTGGTTCGGCACGATTGAGAATCTGAATAAAAACCTGCTGGTGTGCGGCGTGACGTGGTCGGACGTTTACAAAACAGATGTATTATGGACCACCCCCTCGAGTAACAGGGATGATTGTGAAAAAATGAAAGATGATTTCAATGCGATTTATCGCCCGATGATCGATGCCGCCACAGGCGGTCCGCTTCGCTCGAATCGTATGGCCCGATTTACGCATCCTGAAGGTTTTCCAGATCCGGTGGCTTTGTTCGAAGTGCAGATTAAAGCCGTCAAAGGCGACCATGTGACCATCGACGGCAGTAAAATCGACTATGGCTATTGGACTGATCATCAGCCAAGCGGCGCGGCGGTTCTGCATAAACGCGGTGATCAGGTGATTACGACCCTGGGGCCGGACCTCGTAAAAGAAACAGAATTTGTGCTGGTCGAGCAGTATGAGAAACCTCTGGCGGATCAGGGCGTTGATTTCAAATCGAATACCGTCTGGATGGAAATTCTGGTCGGCGTCGATGACGCGCCGGAAAAGACGTGGCAACGGATCGATACGATTCGCAAGGTCTTTGAAGATTATTTTGGCGATAACCGGCCGGCCGGTTTGATCTATCCGGTCTCGCGGATCCCCAATATGGACAGTATTGTCGAGCCGCAGCCTCGGGTCGTCACAGGCGATGTGAAAATCACCCGATCCGGCGAGATCGAAGACGGGTTCAGCACCTGGACGTCCATCGAGTACGGCGGGGTGACAGAAGTGATGTCCAGCGCGGTGGGTGGAGACGATGCGGGACATATGCTCGGTACCCTTGATGCACGGATCAAAGCAGCGGGCGGCAACGGGTTGAAAGAAGATGGTATCTTCAATAATGCATATGTCGTAGCCGGTGACGACTCAGCGGCGGCCCGCGCATGGATTCAGACCTTCAACGCCTCGTTCAGCGCATACTATGAGGGCTCTGCCCCATCCGGTCGTACGGCGCAGTTCATCGGTGGTATCCAGCAGGAAGCGTATAAGTCCGGTATCTCTAATCGGGCGATTTTTGCCGGATAGGCTCTAAGAGGGTGTACGGGAAGTTCATCCTGAGGTCGAACGGCTACAAAAGGCGCTCTCTGCGTTGTGCTGCATCGCC
>CAJXCW010000206.1 GCA_913051705.1 uncultured bacterium | reverse complement strand
GTTCCTCGCGGTTACCACGCACGTTACCTTCTAAACGGGCATTCGGGCCGCCCGGCTGGAGACTTTCCAACGGATCAAGCGTATAGGGCAGGGACTCAAAATCTATTTTGATCTTATCTATGGCGTCTATGGCGGTCTTATCGTCCACGGCGGCTACGGCCAGAATGGGATCGCCCACATAATAGGGTCGGTTGGTCAGAATCGGATTCCCCGGCGCCGGTTGTTCGGGGACATCGTCCGCCGTCAGGATGCCCAGGACGCCTTTTATTTTTTCAGCCTCAGAGGTGTCCATGTTACGAATGCGCGCATTAGGAACCGGGCTTAAAAGCAGCCGGCAGTAAACCATACCTTCAACACTAAAATCCTCAGCATATTTTGCCTTGCCGTTCACCTTGGCCTGCACGTCCGGTGGCGTGAAATCTTTACCTATTAATTCTGCCATTTTATGACGCGTCCTTTTCGTTAGCACCTCGTTGTGCTCTTCTGTAGGTCTATTTACAATAAACGGTCCGGGAAAATCAGGGACCGCCACATATGCGCCGAAGGACTGTTATCGAACCCCAACCCTTCCTTGGGCTGCTTGAAATGCCGGCCGATAATATCAATGAAAGGCTCAAGTGTTTCTTTGACATCCGGATTAAAGGCATACATGTCATTTACGGTGATCAGACGGGCTTCCATGTACCACTTGTGGTTCCGGGCAAAATCGTGGGCTTCTTTGATATACACATCGGGTACGTAGTCCTTACCGAAGATTCGGTTATAAGATTCCGGATATTCGTATCCCACCTCATCATCCGGATAGAAACGCAACGCCTGATGGTATCGAATCCCCCAGCTTATCCGTTCCTCCACGTAGGGCGCAAGGAGTTGGGCGCCCCACCATCCATGATCGGGCCGGGCGAGATTAAGGACGACATCGTGAAGCAAGCAGGCCAGAACAGTCCGTTCCGGTTGTCCGGTCTTCAAGGCATGGGTTGCACTCTGCATAACGTGCCTGGCCGGATAGAAACGAAGTTTGAAAAAGTCCATGAGCGTCGGTTTATCAGGCATCGGCAGCATCTCGCGCCGTTTATCATAGACTGTACCCATGCCGCGCCGAACATCTTCAAGGCGAGGAAGGCGGCCAAACGCATCCGGCTGGGGCTGCTGTGCCGCCTGGTCCAACACGTGCATCATCTCATGTTCTACCGCTTCCGCCAGAACTTCCGGCGCCATGGCCGCAACGGCTGCTGCGCCGCCTAACTTGGTGATAAATGCTCTGCGATCAATCACTTTTTCCGCATTATGCATTATACATATCCTCGCACTTATTCGGTTCTATGCCACTTTTATTACTTTAATGTTTCGTCGATTAAAAACAGGTCGGTTAATAAAGCACGGACATGGATGGAGGCGTTTACGTTATCAATCAGCTGGGAACTGAGCGACGGTCTCGCCAGGATATATTGTATGACCGTTTGCGCTTTTTTCGCATCTATGTCCATCGTGTCAAGAAAGGGCTGGTAATGGGTCAACCCTTTTTCTTCCGCCAGTTTTGCTGCTGTGGATACAACATCTTCTAGCGCTGCATTCATCTTAGTCAGGTACTCTCTGATCTGCGATCCGGCGCCCGTGTCGTCGTTTTCCCTGCCCTGGGCTGCATAGGCCAGCATAAATTCATAACTGGATTCAATGGCTTCGATATGTTCCGCCCACCAGGCGTTGTTATCTGCCATTATTCTTGCTCCTGTTTGACATCTTTGCGGTCTTGCTTGATCGTCCATTTTTCCGGATCATGATAGGCAAGATATTCCTTTTTCGTGACCCAGCCTTTAATCATTGAGCGCGTATAGTGACGTTTTTCGGGGCGAAAGGCAAAATAGATATGCATCAATACCATGGGAATAAAGGCTAACGCGGCAAAGCCATGCAAGACGTAGACGTAGCCCCAGGTTTCGCTTGAGAGAAAATAGGGATCGCGTTCCCAGAGCGGCGAATCGATTTTGAACATCATCAGGATGCCGGTCACGGTCACGATAATGCTGAATACGGTGATGGCGTGATGGTAAAGCTTTTGTAAAAGCCAGTATTTACCCGGTGAGACTTTTAATTTATTCAGTTGCCCGGCCATGGAGGAAAAAAGATCTGAAAATTCCTTCAGCTCTACCCACATCGACCGCCAGTCCTGGCATTTCAAGGCATAGATTGTATGAAATATAATGGAGGCGGTGAATACCAGGCCCGCAACCCAGTGAATCGTTACCCAGGCAAATTTGATTCCCTGGATCGGCAGAAAGGATGTGAATACCAGGACCAGGATACTGCCGGCCATCAACCAGTGATTGAGCCTGGTAGCCAAGGTATGCCGCGTCAGGCGTTTTTCCGGTGCGTGTACCATGTCCTGTTCGATGTCGGCAGAACTCATCCATGCCCTTTCGCTTTAGCGGTGACCATTTTCATGTATACAATATGAAACAGGATAAAAGCCACGCCTGAAGCCACAAAGGGCCAGAATAAATCCCACGACATCCCTTCCAATACCGTCTTTCCCCAGACATCACGGCTGTAACGTAAAATTTCCATCAGCTTTCTCTTATGGCTCGCTTAACCAGGTTCTCCATCAGGGGAATCTTGAAATGGTTATAATTCAGCGGGGTGGCGCCACGGCTGGCTGAACTGGCGGCCAGGTTTGCGGTCTCTTCGTTCTTGGTCGCCCCTCTGACCACTTCTTCCACGACGGTCATGCGCCGAGGTACACATTCTACGCCGGCCATGGCGATACGAATATCGGTGATCTTGTCGCCATCCACCTTCATGGCTGAGGCGATATTAACCAGGGGGAAGTCCCATGTGTTTCTGTCGGCGACCTTTTCAAAATAGAAACGCGCGTCGGCCCAGGTATTGGGAATCTGAATCGATTTAACGATATCACCCGGTTGCAGAATCGTCATACGCGTGATATCGATACCCGGTCCGATATGAAATTCTTCAATCGGGACGGTCCTTTCCCCATCGGCATTCACGATGACGACCTTCGCATCCAGGACCACCAACGCCGGCGCCACATCAGACGGCGTGACGGCGATACAGCGATCGGAGCCATAGAGACAATGTTCACGGTCAATGCCTTCCGGGGTATCGGCATAACAGGTATTGCCGCCCGCGCGATAACAATCGAGGCCGTATCGATAATACCAGCACCTGGTATCCTGGCTGATATTACCACCAATGGTCCCGACGTTTCGGATTTGCGGACTCGCGACCCGTCTGGCTGCATCAGACAGCACACTGTATTTTTCTTTGATGAGCGCATGGGTCTCGATTTCAGTCAGGGTCGTCAGGGCACCGATTTCGATGCCGTCTGCTGTTTCCCTGATTCCATTAAGCTCTTCAATTCCATTTATGTCAATCACTGCTCTGGGCTGCTTGGCACGGTCCTTAAACCAGTCCAGACTATCCTGTCCACCTGCGATGATCCAACTGTCCTCACCATAGCGATCGGCCAGTTCCAATGCATTCGGGATGTCCGTCGGTTGAAACAGTTGAAAGTTCGCCATCATATCTTTTGGCATTTTATCTTCTCCTTATACTGTATTGACTTCCATTTTCTTATGCGACTGTGGTCTGCCTGATGCGGCGTTGAGAATTTGATCGGCCGTCACCGGTGTCCGGTTAAAGTAATGTCCGCCCAAGGCATCTGAGATCGCAGAGAGCAGAGCGGCTGCCGCACAGCCTTGAACGGGTTCACCGATTCCTTTGGAACCGATCGGGTTCTGAGGATCTGCTATATTGACGGATTCTGTTTTCATTTCAAGTGGACCGTCGAGATAGGAGGGCGGCTTACATTGATAAAGGCCTATATTGGCTGGTATGCCATTTTGCGGGTCATAGGAGTATCGCTCCAGGGCGGCCAGGCCGAACCCCATATAGGCGCCGCCTTTGGTCTGTGATTCAAGCCCTTGAGGATGGAGCACCGTTCCGCAATCCGTCGAGCCGACATAATCCAGAATCTCGAACTTGCCGGTTTCCAGATCCAGTTCAATACGAACAAAACCGACAGCCAGCGCCGGCACCGTACCATTCTTATCTAAATTGTCTTTAGCGACTCCAATTAAGCCGGTACCGGCCAGGCCGGCAACGGAGTGTTTCGTCATTCTATTCAGATCTTCCGGCACTTCATGGCCGGCATATTCGCCGCCCAGTTCAATGGCACGCGTTGCAGCCAGGGCAAAGGTCATGCTCTTGGATTGATCTCGCTTGTTAAAGACCTTCTCATCAGCGACATCATAATCATCTGCTGAGCCGCCCAGATCTTTGGCTGCGATCTCCTGCAGTTTCCTCTTGGCATCCATGGCCGCGACATAATTGGTGCGGGTCATGGTAAAAGAGGTGTTGCTACCGAATTGAGCCAGGTTCCAGGGGATGCCTTTACGACTGTCCCCCCGCTCAACAATGCAGTTTTCCCAATTGGAATTGAGCACTTCGGCTGCAGCTCGAGCCGTCCCACTATGAGAGAAAGTGCCCAGATTGCCGATCCCGGTATGAATATGCAGCTTACCGTCGGGCGTGATGCGGACAAGACCGTCAAAACCGCTTGAACCGGCGGAATGAAAGGCCTGACCGATACCTACACCAATCACCTTGGAGCCGTTGCGTTTCCGGGCTTGCCTTTTCATTGCGTTCCAGTTGAAAGCTTTTGCACCTTTGTCCAACGCTTCTTTCATGTAGGCGCTGGTGACCGGTCCCTGGCCGCTGCCATATTTAGATTTGTTGTTCGGGGCGTTGATTCGACGAATCGCCAGGCGGTCGATCCCCAGCTGGTCTGCCGCTTTGTCAAGCAGAGGCTCTATGGCACAGGCGATCTGATTCTGCCCAGGGCCTCGTTGCGCGCCCCTGATGGGGGTATTGGTATACACCGGGATGCCACGAAAACGCATTGCTCCAGGCGTATATACCATGGACACTGAACTACTGGCTGCGTTCCAGTCGCCGCCGCCGCTATAGGCGCCGTTATCCTGAACCACATATAAGTCCACGGCGGAGATACGGCCATTGCTCTGAAAGCCGATTTTGACGTGTCCCTGAAATCCGGGACGGGCGGAGCCGATAAAATATTCTTCAGCCCGGCTGATACGCATCATGACAGGCCGGTTGATCTTTTTAGACATATAGGCGGGGATGGAAAGGTGCGGATAAGCGCCGCCCTTGGAGCCGAACCCGCCGCCGCAGAACTCAGCCACATAGACCAGATCTTCAGGCTCAATACCGATGTATCGGGCAAGCCCCGGAACGATATAACTTTGACTCTGCGTTGAGCCGTAAACAAAACACTTGCCATTTTCCCAATAGGCCAGCGTAGAACGGGATTCCATGGAATGATGCGGATTATTGGCGGTAACAAAACTCTCATCGAGCGTGAGCTTGGCTTTCTTAAATCCGTTCTCCAGGTCGCCGTAGGCCCATTCCCTGGCTGATTCTCCCATGGGACATTCGTCCTCATTTACAGCGGCAAAGTCGCGGGCGGTCCATTTAACCGTTTTATTGGGTTCCTCGCGGTTACCACGCACGTTACCTTCTAAACGGGCATTCGGGCCGCCCGGATAGAGACTTTCCAAAGGATCGAGGGTATAGGGCAGGATTTCAAAATCGATCGATGATAAGATCTTATCTATGGCATCTGCAGCGGTCTGATCATCGATCGCGGCTACGGCCAGAATCGGATCGCCGACATAATGCGGGTGATTCGTCAGAATCGGATTTCGGGGCGCTTCCTGCTCCGGCACGTCATCAGCGGTCAGGATACCTAAGACGCCTTTTATTTTTTCAGCCTCAGAGGTATCTATTTTACGAATACGGCCATGGGGGACCGGGCTCAAAAGCAGCCGACAGTATACCATCCCTTCAACACTAAAATCTTCCGTGTATTTAGCCTTACCGGTCACCTTTGCCTGCACATCCGGTGGCGTAAAATCTTTACCTATTAATTTGGCCATTTTATGACACCTCCCCAGCTGCGCGCATCACGCCGTTCAGGTAATTATCATAAGCTCCGCAACGACAAAGGTTGCCGCTCATGGCTTCGCGGGCTTCCTGGCGCGTCGGTTTCGGATTGGTTTTGAGCAGGGCCACGGCCGACATGACCTGACCAGGCGTACAGAATCCGCATTGGGGACTCAGTTCATCCATGAAAGCCTGCTGTACCGGATGCAGACTGCCGTCATCCTCGGCGAGTCCTTCCACAGTGGTAATCTCCTGATCTCCGACAAGATGGGTCAATGTCGAGCAGGAATAGTTCGGCACATCATTGAGCAATACCGTACATGCCCCGCATTCTCCTCGATCACAACCGAGTTTGGTGCCGGTAAGACCCAGCTTAATTCGCAGGGTATTGGCCAGCGTCTCCTGGGGCAGTACATCCACGCGGCGGACACGGCCATTCACATTCAGCGAAATAAGGCGTTCTACAGAGCCGGACGCCGGTGCGGAGCTGTCATCCGCCCCTGAACACCCGCCCATAATAAAACCTGCAGAAGAGACGGCCACGCCTGAGGCAATGACCCCTTTTATAAAATCACGTCTCGACATGTTGGTGCGGCCCATCATGGCTTCCACATCGTTATATGCGCCGACATCCTGCAGTGTATCTTCAGTGCCTGGAGTGGCGACTTCAGGGGAGAGCTTTTCGGTCATTTGGTTCCTCCTCAGAGCGTTCTACTTAAAAATACCCACCGTTTTATGAATCTCATGTAAGAGAGATATATCGTCTGATAGACTCATAAAGCGAAGTAGATATATTCACTTGTGTTAGTTATTGAAATTGATGAATTTTAAAATAAGGTTTAAGGACCTTTCTCTATTATATTCGATCCATCAATGCGTGTCAAGGATCACTTGCTGATTCGCCTTTCCCGTGGATTATTCTGAAGCATTCATGCCATCGTAATATACTCTATACCATCGTACCCTTGTAAACATTCAATTCCGTTTGATGTTTTATCTATCAACCACCGGAAGCGCATCTCCGAAAGCACGAATTTCTTCGCGGAATTTCTTCTGAGATACCCATCGCGTATTATATCTTTGTATATAAGCTCTTTGGGCCTCGTCATTCGGAAATCGTATGTTCGAATCGTAGGGATAGGCGGGCATGCCGTGAAAAGGCAGCGGTTCGATGGTGGCTGCGGTGTCGGTGTTTAAGTCGCCTTCCTTAAGCCATCCGTCCGAATACAGAATATAATCACGAGTCCATCCGTCCGGCAAGACCGGGAGAGAAGACGCGTCGAATGTGACCGTGACCTCCTCACCCGAACTGTAGATGGCATATTGATCATCGGCTTCCTGTAACAACGTTGTTACATTGCCGTACCTTGTCCGATATCCTTCGAAGGGCACCCACTGAGGGGCCGTACTCAGCACATTGTAATCCCGCAAAAAGGGGCCGTACCGATACATCTGATATTCATGGGAAAACCCACGGTAATGTAAATCGGCATCGATCGGGTTCAACCGGGTCACGGTCATCGGCACTTCGGCCGGTTCATCTACGGTAAAAAATGCTTCGCTCCAGTACAATTGCAGGTTGGTCGTGATGCGTATACGATAATCATCGGTTAAGAATTTTCCTGTCAGGTCAATGACCATCGTTTTATGTTCGCCGGAGGGGAAACCGGTATATGGGATGACTGTTTGCCACTGTCCTTGCGCGTTCGGCACGTCCAGATACGGGGTGATGATCCGGGCGTTTTTCCGTTGTGATAAGGCTAAGTTTGAACTGGGTTCGATGGGCATAATCCAGCCGCATAGATAAAGCTGGATCTTTTTCGCTCCGTCCAAATTGCCCAGATCAAGCGTGATCGAATGCTCCTCGGGCACGCCTTGATAAGCACCGAGGGTATAATCGCCTGCATACAGGCTATCTCTTGCTGTTAGCTGTGGTAGAATGTCATGGCCATGATGGTCGTAGGCTGTCACAGGCAATTGCGGATCTGTCGCGGTATAGATGTTCAAGTTAGGATAGGGCGGCGGTACATATTTTTCATCCACGTAAATATCTGAATCTATTGGATGATCAACAGTCAGCAGGTGCATTTTGTCCAGATAGACCGCATCCCAGAGTTCCTCCACGATTTGAATCACATATTTTCCATTCTGTGGCTGCATCTGATCACCCCGAATCTTAACATAATCATCGGCGGCATCTGGATAGGCTTGCGCCCCGGTTTCCGTCAGGGCGCCGATGGCGCTGCGAGTCATCAGATGCGTCACAAACACATAACGTTCCCCGTCCCAGGTGTAAAGAGAGGGACACGATCCTTTAAGGCGCTGTGGTTCCACGAGGCGTGTAAAGGGTTCCGGGTTGACCCTGTTTTGAGGTGTTCCGTTGCTCCAGATCACCCGTACAACATCGGCGTTGTCGTGTTTACCCAGCCCGATATGGGTGACCGGGGTGGTGACCAGCAGGCTCTGGTAATGGGTCTGCGTGTTGATTTCAATCGTCGACCCGATACCGTAGAAATTGTTCTTGCTGCTCCCCATAATCGCGGCGGCAAGCTGTATATCAAACCACCGGTTGGTATGACCACCGTCGTTTCGAAGGAGATGCAGACCGTCGGATGACAGAGCGATCAGGTCCAGGTCGCCATCCTGATCCAGATCACCAGCTTCTATGTCGTCTATGTCTGAAGGCAATACAGGAAGCAGGTGGGTCGTCTCTTCAAAACGGCCGTTGCCGAGATTTCTGATTAATCGTATACCGGGACGGTCTGATTCGGATTGCCCTGCGATGGCTATATCCAGAAATCCGTCGTTGTCGAAATCGAATGTGATCGCTGCGGACGTTTTTAGATCAGCGCCGATATTCATAACCGTGAAGGGGGTGTTATCGGCAAAAAAACGGCCCTGTTCATTCCAGAGTATTTTGAGTGCGCCAGGATGTTGACCTGCCCAGAACAAGTCCAGGGCGCCGTCGTTATTAAAATCACCAGTAAGGACGACTTGAACACCTGCCACCTCAGGGAGTTTCATCCGGTCGGTCCAATCCACCCATTTCCCCTGTCGGATATTTCTATATAACCTGTGCTTGCCCTCTTCAGAAAGGGCGACAATATCGAGTGCGCCATCCAGGTCGAAGTCGCCATAGGCAAGCGGATGTCGCGACCAACCGACCGGACCTGTCTCACGGCCCGGGTTGAATCCCGTTGCTTCGGTTGTCTCCTCGAAACGCCCTTCTTCGATGGTTCTGTAGAATTGTAACGATTGCAGGTCGGATGACAGAATATCGAGATCACCATCATGGTCATAGTCGGCGAACAGGGCGCCTGCCGGCGACTGGCCGCGCATCAGGGCAGGGGATTGGATAAGAGAGAACGACCCATCACCCGCATTACGATAGAGCCCATTCTGTCGGTTACCGATAACGTATAGATCCTGATCACCATCATTATCTATATCACTGAAAATCAGGCGCACAGGTTGATCGATTTTACTCAGGCCGGCCTTTTCCGTGACATCCTGCCATCCATCTTCCAGATTATGGAGCATAACCACTCCGTTACGAGTGGCCAATGCCAGATCCAATCTTCCATCTCCATTGAGGTCGGTCAACGCGACATCCTGCCCTCTGCTGTTTGATTGAGATAAAATGTTCAAGAGCTCTTCTGTACTGTCTGTAAAGTCCATGTCGATCAAGGAATCGGCCGCCGTTTTTGCCAGATCCAACGGCGCCGTTCGGAAATCACGCAACGGGGGCGACTGCTGCGACGGATCACCGAGTGCATCACGCGAAGCCCGGTAGGCTGGATCTACTTTAAGCAAATTGCCAAGGATGCTTGCATTTCTCCCTGCGTCTGCGGCATTTTGTTGTTGGATGGCCGTCATGGCGGCTTGAAGATAGGGCTGTAAGGCAGACGGTACAGGGGACAGCAAACGTATAATGCTCTCGTAGTGCGTGGCTGCCCGATCCAGTTGCCCCGTGCGTATCAGAGTTTCGCTTAACTCAGATAAAACCGCCAGGTTGTCGGGATCATATTGAAGAATAGCCTGCAACTGAGTAATCGTGTCTTCCACACGGTGGGCGGGGCCCTTGATCCGTCGCAGGGCGGTCAGATATTTATACCGGAGACGAGCGTCTACAGGGTTAAGTTGAACGGCCCGTTCCAGGATCTCAAGTGATTGTTGCCGATTCCCCTGAGCTGCCTCTACATCAGACTGGATAGACAAAACCTCGCCATCATCATGCGCTCGCTCTTTCGCTTCGGTGATGAGATCGATTGCTCTGCCGGGGCGTTGCAATTTTAAATAGGCCACAGCCAGATCCGCATATCCCAGCGGCTCGTCAGGGAGCATGCGGATGACGATCTCGAATTCTTTTACAGCGTTGTCGAAGTCATTTCGATCCAGATAAGCCAGCCCCAAATTTTTATGGGAAACGGCTTGTTGCCAGGTGTCGGGGGATGGAGGGGGGAGGGAGCAGTTGAGGAGGAGAAGGAGAGTGAAGAGTGCAGAGGGAAGAGTCCAGAGTGAAGAGTGAATAGCACGGGGTACAGAGTTCCGAGTTCCGAGTTCCGAGTTCCGAGTTTTGAGTTTTGAGTGCATGAATTTGTAGATCC
>CAJXCW010000205.1 GCA_913051705.1 uncultured bacterium | reverse complement strand
TAGATTAGATCTTCATCACCACCAAATCATTGACGAGTTTGATGAACTGCTTGCATCTCTTAATGTCTCAGTGGTCATGCTCTTCCATACAATCAATAAACCAAAAAAAAGGTTGGTTAATTCCAGACCTAATTAATAAGTTTCTTAATAAGAACTTTAAAGAAATTAAGTTAAAATATTATTCCAATTCAAGATTATTTTATATGTAGAAAGCAAATATGTATAATTTATCCATTGTATTGTTGTAATTTATATCAATTTTTACAAAAAAGGTATAAAATATATAAAAAAAGTATACCTAAAATCAAAATAGGATTAAATGTCGCTTCGGTAAGACAAGCAGCATATGATATATTTCAAGCATTACAATATATTAAAACAAAACATATTGTTCATACTGACGTAAAACCAGAAAACATTTTAATAGAAAGATAGGAGCTAAAATACAATGTAACAATTTGGGTGTCAAGTATTAATATGAACGCTCGTAATGACCATATTAAAGAGAACCTACTAAGGATTGCCGAAACAGCCCGGTGTTTATCTTATGAAAAATCCCCGATCCCGAATTATCCATGTCGGTAAGGCCAGGATTTTGCGGCATCGGGTACGATCTTATTTTCAGAAAATCAACTGGCGAACACAACCCAAAGTGGCCGTCCACGATAGTCTATCGAATACAGCCAGGCCGTCCCCTGTACCGATCCATAGCCGTCCATCGGCATCTTCTTTCAGGGCGTATATACCGGAGCTGGATAGCCCCTGGATGGTATCGTAACGCTGCCAGAGGCCCTGGCTATAGGTAGTTGGAGCAGGGGATAGGGGCATAGGGCGAAAATGGTGATTTAGTGAATTGGTGATTGAAATCCTTCCGTAATAAAGGCAATTGCTATGCCAGAAGGACGTATAATAAATGTATAATAAGAAACATTTTTATACAAGGCTTTGAGCAGATGGTTTACCATTGTTTAAGTAAAATATAAATAAAAAGTCGTTGATAAATTTTATTGAGTTATTTTACAAGCCACGGTGGGTGCCATTTTTGTTGCAAGAGGCCCTTCAGGATATCCGAAGTGGGAGAGCCATGGTTCTACCTATCTGGAACGGGATCTGAGATAACTTTCACACATTGATTCTTTCCCCGTCTTCTATCATGTTATGTCCATGATTGCCCTTCGAAGCAGGCAGATGATTTATGCTGGCACAGGCAGGATTTACAGATATACAAGTTACAAGAGGCTACGAGGAGAACGTAGAACCTGGTACACGACAAAAGAAAAGGTTGTCATTCCCATAGACTTTAAGCGCGAATGACAACCTTTTCTTTTAGTTTGATCAAGCCAGCATCAAGTTTTTTCGTGTACTATGCTCTAATGTATATTCAAATAATGGTCCACTTCCCACTGTGACACGCTGTTGTGGTAGTCGTTCCATTCTTCGCGCTTGGCGCGGATGTAGGCGCCGGCATATTCCTGTCCGAGCGCATCCAGAACAACGTCGTCTTTTTCCAGCTCGTTAAGCGCGTCGTTCAATGTGGCCGGGAGGCGTTCAATACCACGTTCTCGTATGGTCTTCATGGGCATTTCATACATATTCGCGAAATTCGGATCACCCGGTTCCAGTTCCCGGTTGATGCCGTCCAGACCGGCAGCCAGCGTCACAGCGGCGGCGAGATACGGGTTACATGAACCGTCAATCGATCTGTCTTCCACGCGACCAGGGCCGGGCAGGCGTATCATCTGCGTTCGGTTGTTACCACCGTATGAGATATACACCGGCGCCCAGGTCGCGCCGGATTGTGGTGCGCCGGTGACCAGGCGCTTATAGGAGTTCACCGAAGGGGCGGTTACTGCGATATACGCTTTGGCATGGGCTTTGAGCCCACCGATCCAGTGATAGGCCATCTTAGAGAGTCCACTCGGATCATCTGCATCATAGAACAGATTGGTGTCCGTTTCCTGATCCCATAGACTCATGTGAAAATGCGCGCCGTTGCCGGTCTGGTGAGAAAATGGCTTGGCCATGAAGGTGGCGGTCAAACCATCCTGTTCCGCTTTGGTACGCACCATGTACTTAAAAAACGTATGCCGGTCGGCTGTGGTCAGACATTCGTCGAATTCCCAGTTAATCTCGAACTGGCAGTTAGCATCC
The DNA here is from genome assembly GCA_913051705.1 of uncultured bacterium. Classification (GTDB taxonomy): domain Bacteria; phylum JAAXHH01; class JAAXHH01; order JAAXHH01; family JAAXHH01; genus CAJXCW01. Next base: position 8,532 of record CAJXCW010000205.1, on the reverse strand, counting down.
TCATGGTCATTAGCATACGGTCCCCAGCCTAAGGTCTGCATATACTTGATAATCGTGGTCAGGAAGTCGAGGTTACGGCTCAGGGTCCGCTGGTCGTAACAGGGTTTGGGCAGGGTGTCGAGCGGGTCAGCCAGTTCGATACCGCCGTGTTCCGTTCGTTTTACAAGAAAAAATTCCGGTTCGACCCCATGTTTGTATACAAAACCCTGTTCTGCCGCTTTTTCACGCATACGCATGAGAATAGATCGAGGACAATATCCCCAGGATTTACCATCGACTTGAATATTACCGGCCAGCCAGGCGATGTTGGGACGCCACGGGAGCACCGTCAGGCTGTCTAAATCCGGCATACCAGCAATATCAGCATCATGCGGTCCCAGGCCCATCTCACCAGCAGCGTACCCCGCAAACCCGGCACCATCATTAATCAGGTCCTCGATATGTGTGACAGGCACGAGTTTGGCTTTGGAAGCTCCGTTCATTTCCACAAACGATGCCAGCAGAAATTCGATGCCCTTTTCTTCAAGCGACTGTTTTACCAGATCGATATTCACCATGATATCCTCCAATGAATTTACTGATATTACGCATCAGTGCGTGTAGCTGGTGGCTTGTATCGGGTGGTGTATAGCTGATCATATACACAAAGAGATAGGATGATAAATCTCTGGCTATCCTATTTAGAACGGTGGGTTAGGAGTCTATTATTCTGATCATCAAGAACATCAGACCACCTGCTACCCACCACAGGCCGCCCGCGCTGATGTCTATCCATTGCCCACCGACCACTGATCCCTGTTTAATGTGATACCGCCGCCGCCGCTTTTTCTCCAACCAGGGCTTCCTCCCGGAAACGGGACAGCCTGAAGGGGTAAATCAGGTCCGGCGTCCGGCCGGTGGCGATCAGTTCTGCCGTCATTTTACCGGCTATGGGACCCGCCTTGAAGCCATAGGTCCCCCAGCCCACATCGACCACATAGCCTTCCACTTCATCCACGGTACTGATGATGGGACTGAAGTCGGGGGTCATATCACAGAGACCGGCCCACTGGCGTAGAATACGCACCTCTTTCAAACAGGGGAATAATTCAAGTACATGTGAAGCCGCCTGTTCAAGGAAGGGCAGGGTCGACCGACTACTGTAGGATGAATAAGGGTTGATTTCTTCGCCGATAACCAGCTCTCCCCGGTCGCTTTGGCTGATGTAGAGATGCAGCGTGGCGGAAACGATTATTTTGTCCAGAAACGGTTTGAGAGGTTCGGTTACCAACGCCTGTAACGGGTGGGTAACCACAGGTAGATCTACGCCGACCATTTTACTTATAGTAGAGCACCAACCCGCTGTGGCATTAACGACCGTTCGGGTTTTGATGATCCCACGGCTGGTGTGGACAGCTGCCACACGCCCATGTTCCACATCAATATCCTGAACTTCCGTCAGAGGATGTATCTGAACCCCCAAGCGATCAGCGGCCCGGGCGTATCCCCAGACCACCGCATCATGCCGGATGATACCACCGGGCGGATGATACAAGGCAGCCAAAATCGGATAACGGGAGGTCTTACCCACATCCATTGCCGGCACCAGTCGTTGAATTTCATCAGGCCAGATAATTCGACTGTCGACACCAAGCAGTTCGTTGTTTTCTGCACGGACTCTGAGACCATTCACCCCTGTATTATTATGGGCCAGGGTCATATGGCCATGTTGAGAAAACAGTAAATTGAAATTCAGTTCTGCGCCTAATTGCTCATAGATTTTAACGCTCTCATCATAGAAGGCTATCCCTTCAGGTGTTCGGTAATTCGATCGGATAATCGCCGTGTTACGGCCGCTTCCACCGCTTCCCATATACCAACGGTCCACTACGGCAATGTTGGTTATGCCCTGTTTGGCTAAATAATAGGCGGTTGCCAGACCATGAATACCGGCCCCGATGATAACCACGTCGTATGTATCATCCAATTCGTATGAACGCCACATACGCTCTTTTTTAAATATCTGAATCATAAGGGATTACCATAACCACAATTCGAGTTCTTACGTAGTGAGATATCTATAAGTCTCATAACCAATCGGGATTAAATCACAGGCTTTACCTACGTCGCATATGGTTTCCCACACAAATTCACCATATTCCCGTGTAATGAAAATCCAGTATGATGGATAGGCTGCCAGATCATCACGAAGCATCAACCCGGGTACTTTTGCGATGGTGCCCTGTTTACATGTCAAATTTGAAAAAAGGGACGGCCGAAGATCAAGAGAGGTTAATTTTTGAAGCACATCAAGACACCGGGGACCGATCAGTTGTAGTGCAGTATAAACAGAGGACACATCGGTCATATGCAACGCGCAGGGCGCTTGTTCCATGAGGGTATCGACACGCTCCGCCGTATGGGGTGTTGGAACAATCATTAAGCCCCAGTCAACTCGCATTAAACAACAAATACGGACGGTTCCATCATCTGTGATACCTCTGCAGGCTTCCTGTGCCTTTATATCCGCATCAAAGGTTTGTTTTACCCATGTCTGAAGCGCTGAACCTTTTACATCGATTTTGATGATATCACTGCGGTCGATCAGGCCAACGCCCTGTTGAACACGACTGACCTCATCGTTCAAGTCGGCATATCGTTCCGGCATGACCCAACCGTCTTTGTGCGCCATGACGGCCCCACGTTCGACATGGGCAGCATGCACCGATGATTGTTTCTGTGGTGAAGGCATAGGTCCTATGTTTTTAACTTTACGCCATCCGGATCGTAGAACGGCTGATTATGAACGGAGGCGGAGGCATCGCCGGTTGCGGTATGGATTAAAAGGGGTGTGCGATCAGCGGCCATGGTCTGTGGTAACCATGCCATGCCAATCCCCGAATCAACGGTCGGGCTATACCGAAAGCTGGTCACACGGCCTACTGACTGCCCGCCCTGGACAATGGAACACCCGTCTTCCACAATGGCATCCTCATTCATTTTAAAGCCAACGAGTTTATTTTGAAGACCTCGCTGCTTGACCCGCTGTAATGCGGCTTTTCCAATGAAGTCCCGTTTTTTAAAATGGACGACCCAGCCCATATCCGCTTCAAGCGGGTTGGATAAGGCATCTGTGTCCTGCCCGATGATGACATGCTTTTTCTCAAGACGCAGCAGTCGTTGTGTATCTACTCCAAATGGGGCAATACCATATGATTTACCGGCTTCCATTAAGATATTCCAAAGCGCGGTGCCATATTCGGCGGGCACATGAATCTCGTACCCCATCTCCCCGACAAAACCGATACGCAACATCAGGGCCGGTATATCCGCAATTAGACCTTGGGGTGCGGCCATATACGGAAAAACCTCAGTGGAAAGATCCGTATCTGTGAGCGTACTCAGGACCTCTCTAGCATTGGGGCCAGCTATATTCAACGCGGCATAACCAGACGTCACGTTGGTGACAGACACGTCCATATCGGTTCCTGCGGTCCACCACTCCAGCCATTCATGAATAAACTCTACATTACCGCTTGTGGTGGTGATGAAGAAATGGTCATCGTTCAATCGGGTGACCGTCCCGTCATCCATTATTATCCCGCTCTCATCGCACATGACGCCGTACCGCACGCGGCCCGGTTTCAACAATTTAAAGCGGTTGGTATACACCTTGTCCAACAAAGCGCCAGCGTCTTTCCCTTTGACATCCAGTTTACCGAGTGTACTGACATCAATCAATCCTACATGCTCGCGTACCGCCTGGTATTCGTTCATCATGGTGGTGTAAATTCTTGGACGCATCCATTGGCCCATCACCAACTGTTCAGCGCCCAGGCCGACGTGTGTATGATGCACTGGCGTGTATTTGACAGGCTCTTCTATGCTCCCCGCCAACGCTCCAAATGAAACGGGTTGAAATGGGGGTCGCGATGTCGTAGTGCCTGTTTCTGCAATACTCCGGTCTGTTTCCCGGGCACACAAGTGGATAGATGTCATCGAACACATTCTGCCCTGACAGGGTCCCATAGACAAAGTAGAATATCTTTTGAGCGTTTCGATGTGATTGTAGCCTTCAGCAATGGCATCGCAGATATCTTTTTCCGTCAAATCCTCACACAGGCAGACAAATTTTTTCTTGTCGGTATGCGGTATAGTGACGAGGATCGGTGATGGGGGCGGTGGTGTTCGAACAGCGTATAATTTACGTTTTAGATCGGCTTCTCGGGATATCGTATCATCCTTACCGATACCGAGTTCTATGGCTGCCTGTATGCCTACAACACGACCTTCAAGTATCTTAGATCCCAATCCGTCTGTACCTGCCACATCACCGGCGACATGGACAGCAGGTGGTAATGTTTTCGGTACTAAAGATCCGGCAGAAGGGTCGTAGGCCATTTTGCCACCACTCTGATAAACTAGGGCCGCTGCAGGTTGAAAACCGGTTGAAAGTGCAATCAAATCGCAGGATATACGCCGTTCTGTGCCCGAAATAATTTGTTGTTCCTCATCAAGTTCGATGATTTTCGCACCGGTCACATGGCGACCACCGATGGCTTCGGAGATGGTGTGTGCGGTCAAAATCATCACCTTGTTTTGTCTGAGGATCTTCAAATCAGGCGTGTCCGGGAACACGGAACGGGCATCCACAACTGCTTCAATCGTGACGCCGGCCTGCAACAGATCAACTGCCACCGTCAATCCAGAATCATTGGTCGTCACGACAAGCGCGTTGGTACCGGGTACAACCTTGTCAAGATACATCAAGCGCTGGATACCGCTGCCCAGCATAATACCCGGTAAATCATTGTTCCGAAAAACAAGGGGATGTTCGAACCGGCCTGTAGCTATGATCGTTTGTTGTGTCCTGGCCTGTATCATCCGCGTACCCTGGATAATACCTACCAGGGCATCTTCGTAATATCCGAATACTGTCGCTTTTAAAAACACTTCGATATCAGGATGTGCCCGGACTTCATCTGCCAATGCCCGGGCAATTTCAGGGCCGGTCAGATCCTGAAACTGGTTGTCAACAACAGGAGAATCGGTCTCTGTATCTTCCCTTCCGCCCTCATATTGGGGACGCATCGTTGTCCTTAGATGGCCCCCCAACGCTTGTTGGTCATCTACGAGAATCACGCCTGCACCGGTACGAGCAGCCTCAAGCGCAGCAGCTAATCCCGCAGGGCCACCACCAATGACGATTACATCCGTATGTCTGTACTCTTTTTCATAGGTATGATCAGGCACCGTATCGATATCGATCTTACCCAGACCGGCTATACGACGGATTACGGACTCATAGGCCGGCCATAGGGCACGTGGGCGGATCATACTTTTATAGTAGAATCCAACCGGCATAAACGCATCAAATAATTCGATAGCGGAAAGGGCATCTCTCTCTACCGAAGGCCAGGCATTCTGTCCCTTAACCTCCTGTCCTTCTTCAACCGGTGTCATACATGCTCTTACATTGGGTTCGCCATTTACATTAACCATACAATTCGGACATCTACCAGCAGCACAAAGCAAACCTCGGGGACGATGGTATTTAAAACTGCGGCTGAAAATACGTACACCAGCTTCATACATGGCCCCGGCAATGGTCTGGCCGGTTCGGGCTGGAATTTCACGATTTTCGTACGTGATGGTTATAGAGGTTGTGGGTTGTTTCTGGGTGGATTGGTTCAAGATGTGTGTTTTTGATGTTGTTGTGCCGTCGTGATCCATGCTTTAGGGTAACCTTGTCTCGATGACTTCGTTGGTCTCCGTATTCCGGGTCGCCTGAAACCATAATTTACAACCGGAACGGTGGTACCACCATTCTTCCTGAGGACCTGATTCGTTCTTTTTGTTATATAGGTATTCCGTCCATTCTATGTCTGAAGCAGTTATGGCCGGTCGCGCCTGGATTTCACCACCAAAACGAAATTCGTACACGCTTCGTGGACCGCAATTGGGGCAGGGAATGAGAAATGACATATCAGTGCTCTTCTTTCCATCCGGGGCCACCGCCGAAAACACGTCTGGTACCTACAAGTGGAATACCCGTAATCATAGAAGCTTCAAGGGTAAGCGCCCGCATATCTTCAGGCTCCAGATCATGCACATTCGATTTACCACAGGCACGGGCGAGCATCTGTATTTCCATGGTCGTCGCCGATAGGAAATTTGCCACCCGTTCAGCCGCTTCGTCGATGGGAAGACGTTTCATGAGTTCGGGGTCCTGCGTGGTTATGCCGACCGGACATCTGCCCGTATGGCAATGATGACATGCATGCGGCGCGGCGCCGAGGGCATGATAATCTTCAACAAAGATAGGTTTATTACAGTTCAGCGCAATGAGGGCCGCGGTGCCGATATAGATCGCATCTGCACCCAGGGCCATGGCTTTAGCGGCATCCACCCCCGTGCGGATACCACCGGCGATAATAAGTTGCACTTCCCCGTAGAGCTTCATGTCCTCCAGCGCTTCACGAGCTTCACACACGGCTGCAAGGGTGGGTATACCCGTATGATCCATTAATATATCAGGTGACGCGCCGGTACCACCTTCCATGCCGTCTACAGCGATAATATCTGCACCGGCCTTGGCCGCCAGTTTGACATCATCGTATACTCTTGAAGCGCCGATTTTGACAATAATCGGTACTTCCCAGTCTGTAGCCTCCCGCAGTTCTTCGATCTTTATGATCATATCGTCCGGACCGAGAAAGTCAGGATGCCGGCATGGACTTCGTTGGTCTACACCGACTGGAAGGTCACGCATATTTGCAATTTGATCAGACACCTTTGAACCAAGTAACAAACCACCCGTGCCAGGTTTTGCCCCCTGCCCCACGGTCAATTCAATACCGTCCGCCATCTGGAGATGGTGGATATTAAATCCGTACCGGCTGGGTAAGACCTCATAGATCAGCTGCTTTGAATTCTCACGCTCTGCCGGCAGCATACCGCCATCACCTGTGGTCGTAGACGTTCCTACTTGAGTCGCGCCCCGGCCGAGTGCTACTTTGGCATTGTAGGACAGCGCGCCGAAGCTCATGCCCGTGATCATAACCGGAATTTCGAGTTCTATGGGTTTTTTGGCAAAACGCGTACCGAGTATCGTCTTTGTGGTACATTGTTCACGATACCCTTCTAATGGAATACGTGTCAACGTGCATGGAATGAATGTCAGGTCATCAAGCGACGGCAGGGGACGCTGGCGTAACGTTCCAAATCCTCTAAGGCGGTAGCGCCCCAACTCGGCTTTCTCCTGGACTTCCGAAATTGCCTGAGGACTCCATAGAGCGCCCTGACGGAGAACTTCAGGAGCGGTGGAAGGTGGCGTTTCATTGCCGACATCCGCATCTGTAGGGTGTTCGTCGTTCACGGTATCCTCGTACGTTAGAATAAGAGAGTTTTGATTGGTTTACATTTCACAATTAAAGCGCCGACTTCCAGACATCCCATTCGCGCTTGTCGAAATTCCACAACTTGCGTCCTGCCACAATTTTTTTAAAGTTGCCGGGATGATCAATACCAAATTGGGTTAATTGGTCATCAATTTGAGATTTGTCTGCATCGGTGGGTTCCTCTATCACAGCGTCGTGTCCCAGATCTTCGATATCACCGGCTACAAAAATGACCCCTTCGTATAACGAATCACCAATCCCTTCGCCGGCATCGCCACAGACGACCATGGTACCTTTTTGCATCATGAAACCACTCATATACCCCACACTGCCACCCACAATCACCTTGCCGCCTTTCATCGCGATCCCACATCTTGCCGCCGCATCGCCTTTGATCACCACGGTACCGCCACGAATCGAGGCGGCCGCGCCATTCCCGGCATGACCATCTACAATGACCGTTCCATTCATCATCCCTTCACCGACACCCCAACCGGCACTACCATGAATGTGAACCATGGGACCGTCAATCATCCCGCCACAGTAATAACCCACACTCCCGTCAATGGACAGATGTACCGGTTGCACCAGACCAACGCCAATATTGTGCTGTGCAGCGGGACTGGTTATACGAATCTCGTCTGTCCCTTCAGACATGTTACGGCGGATAAATTGATTAATCTCCCGGACGGTTTTATTGGTACAGTCGATCGTACTCATGCCGCCTCCTGTTTGCCTGTAGAATCCGGTAGGCGCCATGTACGAATTGATTTGGGACCGGGTTCCCTGGCTTGAGTTTCTTGCTTGAATACCGTGCAAAGCGCTTGTTCTTCTGTGGCGATGGCCACAAACTCATCGGTTTCGGCAACCATTAAAGGTTTGAGGCCAAACGGATCTTTAGCAAAAGCCAGTTGATCGGCCGTGGCCGCCAGGTAGCAAAACGACCCGTCGAAATCGACCATCGATGCATGAAGTGCCTCATCGAAACTTAAACCTTGTGATAGCCGGTCCCGGAGGTAAATACCGATGATTTCCGAATCATTTTCGGTATAGAAACGCACCCCCCGCATCTCATATTGACGGCGGAGTTTATGGTAATTGGTAATATGGCCGTTATGTACAATAGTCACGTCAAGCAGACCATGGGCCCAGA
>CAJXCW010000204.1 GCA_913051705.1 uncultured bacterium | reverse complement strand
CAGATACCCATTGATCGGGCTATGCAACTGATAGCAAATGATGACCGGTTTAAATTACCGGCAAGGTCGGAACCAACCAACGAAGGGCAATAAAGATGATCTTTTTTCGTATGATAGGCATCGCCATAGGGCTGTCCGTTATTTTCTTTTTGCCGGATACCGGGGTTTCACAACCCACTGGCGGACCCACCATATCAAAAGATGTGGGGGTCGGACCGGGTATACAAGCGACTGCCCAGCCGCCTATATTGAAAGACGTGGGTATTGAGCAAAAAATTGGCAGCCAATTGCCGCTTGATTTGAAGTTTACGGATGAGTCCGGCGCTTTGGTAGAACTAAGTCAATATTTCGGTAATAAGCCTATTATTCTCTCTCTGGTCTATTACGACTGTCCGATGCTGTGTACGGAAGTCCTAAATGGGCTCAATCGAACTATTGCCCCGTTGAAGTTCAGTATCGGTGAAGATTTTGAAGTGATCTCCATCAGTTTCGATCCGAATGAGACGCACGAACTGGCCTCTCAGAAAAAGAAGATCTACGTGAAGCGGAATAATCGACCGGGAGCGGCAGCGGGGTGGCATTTTTTGACAGGGGATGCGCCATCGATTGAATCGATAACAGATGCCGTCGGTTTTAATTATGTCTACGATGAAACAGATCAGCAGTTTGTACACGGCAGCGCCATTATGGTGGTGACACCGGAGGGCGTCATCTCGCACTATTTTTTTGGTATTGAATATCCTACCGAAGATCTACGATTGGCTTTGATCGAATCATCCGAGAACAAATTGGGTACCGTGTTTGATCAGGTGCTGTTGTATTGTTTTCATTACGACCCGGCGCGGGGGAAATACGGGGTTGTGATTATGAATGTAGTTCGGGTTGCAGGCGCCGGGACGATACTGGCTATGGGGTCTTTCATGTTTGTCATGTTTCGCCGTGACCGTCGTGCCAGAAATAAAGGCAAGGAACCAACAGGAACAGCGTAAGAAGCAGTTTTCAGGATGTCGTCAGTGGTGAACGGACCTAAAAAAGTAAAGTGAGCGTATGAATCAGCAACTCCAACTTCTTCCCGAGATAGCCTCGACATTTGCCTACGAAGTAGACCTGCTCTATTTATTCGTTGTAGCTGTCAGTGTGTTTTTTATGGCGCTAATCTGCGTCTTGATTTATGTGTTCGCCGTTAAGTATCGGCGCCGTACGCCGGATCAACAGGCGGAATCCCAAACGCATGGCAATTTGCTTCTTGAAATTGTCTGGTCTGCTATTCCTTTAGGATTGATGATGATTATGTTTGCGTGGGGGACGTATCTTTTTTTCAGAGTAAATCAGATTCCTGAAGGCGCGATGGAATATTATGTGGTTGGGAAACAATGGATGTGGCATGTTCAGCATCCCACGGGGCAACGTGAGATTAACGAGCTGCATGTTCCTATTAATACACAAGTAAAAATCACCATGGCCTCGGAAGATGTCATCCACAGCTTCTTTATACCAGCATTTCGTATAAAGAATGATGTGATCCCAGGTCGGTATACTACCATGACATTCGAAGCAACAAAGATCGGTAAATATCATTTGTTTTGTGCGGAGTATTGTGGTACTGAGCACTCCCGGATGATAGGAAGCGTTTATGTTATGGAGCCCGAAGACTACCAGAGTTGGCTCAGCGGCGGTGTCAGTGATGAAACACCGGAAGAGGCCGGTCTCCGCTTATTTTCTCAATTGAATTGTGTTACATGTCATAGTGATCGAGCCGGTGCCCGTGGTCCTTCGTTGAACGGCAGATATGGGACGGAAGAACTATTGGCAGGTGGTGAACGCGTCTTGGTCAATGAAGCATATATTCGTGAGTCTATCATAAATCCGCGTGCTAAAATTGTTTCAGGCTATCAATCAATCATGCCGACCTTTCAGGGTCAGATTACGGAAACCAATATTTTTAATCTGATCTCTTATATCAAATCGTTACCAAGCACGGAGGGCGCCCAATAATGAGCACTTTAGAAGCACACGAAGCGGTTGCCGAGCACAAGATACCCCGTGTCCATTTTTTGAATGCCACCCATACGGTCAAATCATGGCTGTTGACGATGGACCACAAGCGGGTGGGCCTCTTATACCTGGTATCGATCACATTTTTCTTCTTGATCGGGGGGACGTTTGCCAGTATGATTCGGCTGGAACTGGCGACGCCCCAAGCGGATTTACTGGAAGCAGATCAGTATAATACGGCTTTCACCATGCATGGAATCGTGATGATCTTCTTCTTCTTGATCCCCTCGATTCCGGCGGTGTTCGGTAATTTTGTTCTGCCGCTTATGATCGGCGCCAAGGATGTCGCGTTCCCCAAGCTGAATTTAGCAAGCTGGTATTTGTTTATATTCGGAGGTACCTTTGGGATATTGACGACCCTGCTTGGTGGCGTTGATACCGGCTGGACATTTTACACGCCTTTCAGTAGTACGTATTCAAACGGCAATGTAATCCTGGCCGCAGCGGCCGCGTTTGTTGCCGGCTTTTCCTCCATATTGACCGGGCTAAATTTCATGGTGACGATCCATAAAATGAGGGCACCGGGCCTTACCTGGTTTAAGATGCCGTTGTTTGTCTGGGGCATGTATTCGACCAGTCTCCTCATGGTGCTCGGCACACCGGTGATTGCCATTACGCTGGTATTGCTGATGGTCGAACGCGGACTGCATATTGGCATCTTTGATCCCAGTCTGGGGGGCGATCCGGTTTTGTTCCAGCATCTATTCTGGTTCTACTCCCATCCGGCGGTGTACATTATGATCCTACCCGGTATGGGCGTTGTTTCCGAAGTGATCGGTGCTTTCTGCCGGAAGCGGGTCTTTGGATATGAATTTATCGCCATGTCCAGCGTATCCATCGCAGTGCTCGGATTTTTCGTGTGGGGCCATCATCTGTTCATTAGCGGTCAGTCGATTTATGTCGGTATGGTCTTTTCCTTTATCACGATGCTGGTGGCGGTGCCCTCTGCGATTAAAGTGTTTAACTGGATGGCTACCATTTATAAGGGGTCGGTAGCGTACGATGCGCCGATGCTCTATGCACTGGCTTTTATCGGTCTTTTTTCTATCGGTGGCCTGACCGGTGTCATACTGGCTTTGATGGGCCTCGATATACATATGCACGACACCTATTTTGTGGTCGCCCATTTTCATTATGTCATGGTGGGAGGGGCTGTTACGGCGTTTATGGCGGCGCTGCACTTCTGGTGGCCAAAGATTACAGGACGGATATATCCGGAACCGTGGGCCCGTCTGGCGGCGTTTCTAATTTTTGTTGGGTTTAATCTGACGTTCTTTCCGCAGTTTATAGTCGGCTATCTCGGTATGCCGCGCAGGTATCACGTCTATCCTGAAGAGTGGCAGCTCTTGAACGTCATGTCTTCTGCCGGGGCTACTATTCTGGCTCTTTCGTTTGCTATGCCGGCGATCTATTTGCTCTGGTCGTTGAAAAATGGGAAAGTGGCTGGCCCGAACCCCTGGCGGGCAACGGGATTGGAGTGGACACTTTCCTCCCCACCACCCGAGCATAATTTCCCCAAAACACCGATTGTCGAGGAAGAGGCTTATGATTATAGTAAGGTCATCTATAATCCGGTTGCGGAAGAAGAAGTGGAAGAACTCGAACACGCATGATAGTTCGAGTTAAATTAATGTAAGGAGTCAGACGGTGTCAGTCAGTACGGAAGTAGCCCCGCACGGCCATGGTGAACATGCCGAGCATCCTGAGTACATGCGTCATCAATTCGACGACATGGATCAGCAGAACAGCGCCGCCAGCTTGGGTATGTGGTTATTTATGATGACGGAAGTCATGTTCTTCGGCGGATTCTTCCTGGGATATTCGATATATCGAAGCGAATACTATGAATCGTTCGTCAACGGTAGTCATCATCTGGCGATGTTTTTAGGTGGTTTGAATACGGTGGTGCTGATTACCAGCAGTGTCACCATGGCCTTTGCAGTCCGAGCGGCTCAGTTAGGCAAAAAGAACCATATCACGGCCTTCCTGGTGATGACGTTGTTACTGGCATGTACATTCATGGTCGTTAAATTTATCGAATATAAAGACAAATGGGATCATCACCTGATACCTGGTATGGATTTTATCTGGACCGATCCTGGGGATCCAAGAACGGTACAGTTGTTTTATGGATTTTATTTTTGTATGACAGGTATGCATGGCCTTCATGTTATCATTGGAGTTGGCCTGATAATCTGGCTTCTCATACGTGTTAAACAGAATAAATTCAACAGTGAGTACTACGCTCCCATTGAAAATTTCGGATTGTACTGGCATTTTGTCGATCTGATATGGATTTTCCTGTTCCCCCTGCTGTATCTTATCGGCGGCTTACACGAGTGACATGTGAGTAAAGGTTATATTATGGCTGAACACGCTGAACATATTGAACATTCAGGTCCGCACATCGCCTCGGTTTCCAATTATCTGACTATTTTTTCTCTGCTGCTTATTCTTACCGCGGCAACAGTCGGAGTGGCACTCATGGACTTGGGAATTTTCAATACCGTGGTGGCCCTGATGATTGCATGCGTTAAGGCGATGTTGGTTATATTATATTATATGCATTTGAAGTTCAGCCCGGGCCAAATCAAACTGGCTGCCGCCGCTGCGATATTCTGGCTGATGATCCTGCTGACCATTACGGCTTTCGATTACGTCGGTCGGACCTGGCAGCATGTTCCGGCAGGATGGTAGAGTTAGAAATAAGCGTAAGATCAAGCTATAGGATCGAAGCTACCTATCCGGGCGGCCTCGATTTTTTATTTGGAGAACCGATAGTTGCTCAATATCTATCGGTCTTTTTATTATAGCAAAGGCAGGTAGGTATCCAACTCGTAATCGGTGACCTGGGACCGATAGCGTTCCCACTCCGTACGTTTATTTTCCAGCAATTTTTCAAAGACATTGGCGCCCAGGCTGTTGTGAAGGAGCTCGCTTCCTTCCGCGAGTTTGATCGCTTCGTTTAAGTCCCTGGGTAACGGCTGGATACCCATTTCTTTACGTGCTTCATTGGACATGTCGTCTAGATTACGTTCAGCCGGGGGCCCCAACTCATATCCTTGTTCAATGCCTTCCAGGCCGGCGGCCAGAATGACGGCAAAGGCCAGATAAGGATTACAGGCCGGATCGGGCGCGCGATATTCTATACGCATGGCTTCCGACTTCCCCGGCGTATAGGCGGGCAGCCGGATCATATCCGCCCGATTACGCAGGGCCCAGGATACGTAAAGTGGCGCTTCGTACCCGGGTACCAGCCGTTTATACGAGTTTACCCACTGATTGGTGACCAGCATGGTCTCCGGCGCATGTTTCATCAACCCGGCGATAAATGCGCGCGCCACATCCGATAGATGATATTGTTTTTTTTCATCGAAAAACACATTGGTGCTGCCCCGAAATAACGACAGATGAACGTGCATACCGCTTCCATTATGCTCGGCATGGGGTTTGGGCATGAAGGTAGCATATACATCGTGGCGTAGCGCGACTTCCTTTACCACCAGACGATAGGTCATCGTATAGTCTGCCATCGTCAAGGCATCCGTATAACGAAGGGAAATTTCGCTTTGACTCGGTCCCCCTTCATGGTGGCTGAATTCGACGCCGATGCCCATCTCTTCAAGCGCCATCACGGTATCCCGGCGCAGGTCTGTGGCACCATCCAGCGGGGTAAGATCGAAATAGCCGCCCATATCAAGGGGGCGAAGGGGAACATCTGCGGATTTCAGATAGTAATATTCCAATTCGGGTTGGACGTAAAAGGCGTATCCCATCTTAGATGCACGATCCAGATTTTTTTTGAGTACCTGCCGGGGATCTCCGTGGTATGGCACCGTGCGGTCAGGTTCAAGAATATCACAAAATATGCGCCCGACAGCGCTCTCCTTTGGACGCCAAGGTAGAAGCTGGAACGTACTAGGGTCAGGCATTGCGAGCAAATCGTACTCGTCATAGCGGGCAAAGCCTTCGATCGAGGAGCCATCGAACACCTCGCCATCATTCAGAGCATCTTCCAACTCCTCAACGGTGATGGCGAAGCTCTTTAAAAGTCCCAAAATGTCCGTAAACCAGAGGCGGATGAATTTTACATCATGCTCGTGCGCCATACGAAGGACAAATTCTTTCGCTTCATCATTGTTATCGTTCATGCTTCATGCACCCGGTCAGGTTCTGAACTAATTGAGGAAAAATATAAAGCTACCGGCATTTCGGTTGACATTTCCATGTCTATTTCTATTTTTTATCTACCGTTTTTTCTTTTTTCTCAGCTTCTGGAGCCGCACTTTACGACTTTGTTTTGCTCGATGTCTGCGTTGGTGTAATTCTCGTTGCCGTTGCCGCATGGTATATCTCCTTTCGGCGAAACTGATTCAATTACGGTTCGTAACTTGATGATCTAATGTATAGGTCGCAGTTTGCCTGTCTTGTGATTTATTAATATAGGACAGGCTGACATATGAAGTGTCTCCCGGTCCCAGAGTCAACTGTCGTTCATTGCGTCCTATTTCTTTATCCAGCTCGTCAAGCCAGATCAGCGTAAGCACCACATCATGCGCTTCCACACCCTGATGAGCAACGCCAAGACGTACACGCCAGAGTCCTTCGGTTATCGTAGGTTCAATGCCAAAGAGAGAGACCAGTTTCTTTAACCGTTCCGGCATGACAAATGCCTGATCAAGTTGTCCAAAAGCATAAGGAATAAAAAAAGCACACAATACCATGACTAATACCCGCCGTTGCGCAGGTGATGATGCTTTGGGGTTATACTTTGTGTTCTGAGTCTTCTCATTCACGAGGTGGATCATCCTCTCGGTCCATATCCCATCGTTCGGCCTGTCGATCACGAATACGATCTTTAAGTTGATTCTTTTTCCGGGTGGTCAGGGATCGAACACGTTTGTTTCGTCGCCGAACGACATTGTACAGGATCGCAAGAATAACGAAGGCCACAAAGACATTGCTGGACATCAACTCAAGCATCATTTCCATGATTGCAATCCTCGATCTCTCTGGTAATGGCTGTCAAAACGATAACGAGACAATTTAAACAATTCCCTATAGTATTAGCAACACATTTTACCAGTTGTAATTGGCAAATGGCATATAGAAAATGATAATTTCAGCGAAATCAATAAGTTAGAGACAATATTAGCGCAGAAGCCTTATAAGGATTAAGATACATGGTGCGTTTATTAAGCAGTTCGGATATGGTTTCTATCCTGTCTATGCAGGATGTGATCCATGTTGTGGAAGAAGGGTTTCGTACCATGAACCTGCAGGAGGACCATATCCCTGTCCGCCTACCTTTGAATGTTTCGGACAAGGCAGCGGTGGCTTTATTCATGCCCGCCTATCTTTCCGCTTCGCAAACGCTGGGCGCTAAAACAGTCACCGTCTTTCCAGATAATCCGTCACATGGCGTGCCTGTAATTATGGGGTATTATACGCTATGTGACGCTGTAACGGGAAAGCTGATTGCGCTGATGGATGCGACCTATCTGACTGGTATCCGTACTGCGGCGGCTTCTGCCGTGGCCACGAAATATCTGGCTCGAAAAGAGGCACGGAGACTGGGTATTATCGGGGCCGGCGTACAGGCTCGTTTTCATGCGAAGGCCATGATGGCGGTGCGGTCTGTCGATGAGATTATGGTGTATAACCGGTCTGTTGAACAGGGTGAGAAACTGGTTCAGGAACTCACCGCTCGATATGCCATTCCAATACATTTTATGGATACGCCGGATTCGTGTGCAGCGGAAGCTGATATTCTGGTTACCTGTACTGCGACGAAGGAACCGCTATTTGACGGGAAGGTACTCAAGGCAGGTACGCATATCAATGCCATAGGGGCGTATACACCCGACATGCGAGAGCTGGACAGCCATACCATCCGAGAGGCCCTGGTGTTTGTTGATACGTACGAGGGCGCTTTTGAAGAAGCGGGAGATATTCTGATTCCATTAAGCGAGGGCGTCATAACACGCGAGCATATCCGGGCAGAATTAACGGAGTTGGTCAGAGGACTCAAATCCGGTCGGACCAATGAACTGGCTATTACCGTATTCAAGTCGGTCGGCTACGCGATGGAAGATGCCGTAACAGCCAGATTGGCCTATGAAAAAGCCGTTGAAAGGGATATCGGCATGACTTTTGATTTAGACGCATGAAGCGCGCATTGATCATACGCACGGGTGCAGTGGGCGATGTCGTCCTGACTCTGCCTGTTCTGGCTGCGTTGAAACATCAATATCCTGAAATTAAAACCGATGTGTTGGGGAATAAAACCAACCTGTCGCTGCTGATTGCAGGAGGATATGCTGAAACAGCCCTCTCTATAGACCGCAGAGAGATGACATCCCTTTTCGTAAAAGACGGCTTGCCTTCTACGGCGATACGTCGAATAATGCAAACATACGACCTGGTGGTTTCATATCTGCCTGACCCGGATGGTGTGTTTACGAGCAATATTAGACAGACATCAAACGGCCAGGTGCTTACAGGATCTGCCAGGCCGATCCCTCGTCTACGAACACATATGACCCAGGTTTTGATGGCGGTCTTACGTCCTCTAAATATCCATTCCATGGATCTACCACCTACGCTTCGCGTGCCTCCTTCATCAGTTCCGGATTGTTATTCAACTCGAGAACGGGTAATCGCCATTCATCCCGGGAGCGGTGGAAAGTACAAATGCTGGCCACCGGATCGGTATGCGGCGTTGATAAAAAGGATAGATGCTCTGGGATTTCGACCGCTTATCACTGTTGGACCTGCTGACGACGATACCCTATCTGAACTACTATCCCTGGTAGATAAAGATAGCCTTTTTCTCTTTGAAAATCGGTCGTTGACGGAGATCGCGTGTATGCTGTCGCAATGCCGGGCGATGATAGGCAATGACACCGGGATTACCCATCTCGCTGCGGCTGTAGGCACACCGGTTATTGCTTTATTTGGTCCGACTGATCCTGCGGTGTGGGGGCCGCGAGGGCAAAATGTTCATATTCTATGGGGAACTGAGAACATTGAGGAGGATGCGGGTATCAGGTCATGGGGCGAACCTTTTGCAGAACGGGCGTTGACAGAGATTGAGGTGGATCATGTAATGGAGGTGCTGGTTGGCCTTGAGGGGGTGGGGAAGACATCAAAGCAAATTCATTGATAACCGACCTATTGTATATGCCAGACCATCGACAGCATGTTGTTCGAAGGATACTTGCTTTCCCGATCCCCATTTTACATCCACCTCAATCTCCCGAACCAACCGGCGGGAATCAGTTTGAACGGCATCCCAATGTCATTCGTTAATTCCGGTGCAGGGGGAAACAGGATCGCCGGTAGGCGTACAACAGTCCACCCTATACCGACCAGGCAGAAGACCACGGCCAGAGCCGCCCCTACCCGTTTCCATTTGAGTTCTCGTTCTAATGTGATCATGGATATAGCGTAAAAGGCACCCCCATGTCATTCCGGTTTTGCATAACATCAGTTACTCGCGGTCTGCAAATTCCCCGATCCAGTTATGAACCACGGTGATCGTAGGCGTCTCCCTCTCATAAACCTGTTGCACGACCATGAACAGCCGGCCGTCTGCACGCACATCAAAATTCTTGTTTGCAGGATTAATCGCCTGCACCTGCCCGGCGGAAAACAGCGCCGGGGATGCCGGGACGGAACACGCCGCCGCCTCGGCCTCCCGTCTAAACCGGCGTAAACGGTCCTGATCGTTGCGTACCCGCTCGGGCAAAACCTTGATAGCCACCTCGCGCTTGGCCTTGGTGGCCTCAGCGAGGTACACTTCCCCTATGCCGTCTTTGCCGGGCGGTCTAAGAATTTTATAATGCCCTATAGTTTGTCCGCTTTTCATTCCGCACTCCGCACTTCAAGAGAATCATCCATAGCCTCACCCCTTCAATCTCCTCTGTCCACTGTCCGCCCCACGGCCCATACCGACCAGTTTCGGTGAGAGGGACTCTTTCAGGGAATGTACGGAGGAGTTGATGCGACCTTGCAGATTGCCGATGGCCTGTCCCAGGGTCTCGAAACCGCCGATCAGGACTTGCCGGGTATGCCGGTGTTCCCAGATCACGGCGAATTCGAAATCCTTCTGCGCATCGTACACAATCCGTTTTAAATTATCATAGACCTTAACCGGCACCGGGACCTGGTCCATTGAATAGGGAAAGGTCGGGAAGTTGTGTTCGATGTGGTCATGTCCGATCTTCTCGGGCAGATGGTCTATCAACCCATTGTAATTCTTGATACTGTCTGATAGATCGTTGGCGTGTACATTGTATTGATATATTATTTTTGTCGCACATTCGACGGAATCCCAGAAGGGGGAGAAGGCCCGATCCCGGTATTCCTGTTCGGCATCGTTCACATACTGCGCTGCCGATTCTACTTTCTCCTTCATTTGCGTAATCAACAGCGGTGCATCGTCAAAGATACTGTTTGACAGATCGTTGGCGTGTACATTGTATTGATATAGGATTTTCGTCGCGCTTTCGACGGAATCCCAGAAGGGGGCAAAGGCGCGATCCCGGTATTCCTGTTCGGCATCGTTCACATGCTGCGCTGCCGATTCTACTTTCTCCTTCATTTGCGTAATCAACAGCGGTGCATCG